>DAIESF010000288.1 GCA_027346425.1 Gemmatimonadota bacterium
CCCGCGTCAGCCGCGCGCAGGGCGCCGCAGGTATGGGTGCGATAGGCGTGCATGGCAGCATCCGTCCGGTGAGCGCGCCGCAATTCACGGCGAGGTACATCCCGTCCCTGCGCAGCGAAAGCCGATGCACCGCCCGCGCGACAAGCTCCTTACCCACTCCGGTCTCGCCGGAGATGAGGACGGTGGTCTCGGTCGGTGCGACGCGTTCGACCTTGTCGAGGACCTCGCGGATGGCCGACGAACGCCCGACGATTCCCGTTGAGGCGCGGGGGGCCGCCCCCCCCGACGGCCGCCGCTCGAGCAGTTCGGCGACGCGATGCGAGAGGACGTCGGGCTCCACCGGTTTGGTCAGGAAGTCGTCGGCGCCGGAGTGCAGGGTGCGCACCGCGACATCCACGGTGCCATACCCGCTGATGAGGAGCACCGGGAGGTTGTGCCCCCAGATCCGCAGCGCCTCCAGCAGCTGCAATCCGTCGACGCCGGGCATCCGAAGGTCGAGGAGGACGAGGTCGTAGCGTCGCTCGCGCAAGGCCTCCACGGCCGCCTGGCCGTCGGCGGCATCCGACACTTCATATCCCTCCTCCCGCAACAAGGCGCACGTCGAGAGTCGAAAGGCGCGATCGTCGTCGACCACGAGGAGGCGTCGCGGCTCGGAGCGGCGGTTCATCCCTCACCTCGGTCGTCGTCGCCATCTGCCGCCAGCAGAAGGTCCACGACGAAGGCGGCCCCTCCTCCGGGCGCCTCACCGACGCTGATGCTTCCGCCAGCGCTGCGCACGAGCCCTTCGGCGACAAAGAGTCCAAGCCCCACCCCCTGCATGTCGCTCTTCGTGCTGAAGAATGGATCGAAGATGCGATCGCGCAGGTCATTGCTGACGCCGGGACCATTGTCCTCCACGACCACTCGCACGCCCGCGTCGCGCATGAAGACGGCGATGGTGACGCGAGTGCCGCGCTCGCCATCGCCTGAGACGGTGACCGCCTCCCTCGCGTTCTGTACCAGGTTCAGCAGCACCTGTTTGAGCGCATCGCCAGCGATGGCCGCTTCGATCGATGGGTCGCCCGCGACCTCGACACTCAACTCCGTCTCGGCGACGCCGGCGGTGAGCAATCGCACGACGTCGCGCGCGATCACCGCGGGCGAGCAGGCCGCGTGCGCCGAGTCGCGCGGGCGGCTGAGGTCGAGCATCTGCTCGGCCAGTTCGTGCATGCGCAACAACTCGTCGATGGCGAGATCGGCGAAGTCCACGGCCTCCGGGTCGTGGGAGACGCGGCGGCGTATGACTTCGAGGCAATTGCGCAGCGAGGCGACCGGATTGCGGATCTCGTGTGCCAGCTGCACCACCAGGCGACCGGCGGCGGCGAGCCGATCCCGCCGCATGAGATCGGACTGCAGGGCCGCCAATCGCGCGCTTCGCTCCTGCAGCATCTCATTGGAGTCGCGCAGGGCCAGGAGTTGCGCCCGGAGCGCGCGCCGCATGTCCCGGAAACGCTCGGCGACCGTCGCCACCTCGTCGATCCGCGACTCCGGCAACGGCGCATCGAAGCGCCCCTGGGCGGTGGCGCTGGCGGCGAGCGCGAGCTCTCGTACCGGGCGCGATACGCGCATCGCCATCGACGCCCCGAGCAGAAGGGCCAGCGCGGTTGCCCCGAGCGCGGAGAGGGCCGCGGTGCGTCGCAGTGTCGGGAGGATTGCCAGCTCCTGGGAGACGGCGCGCGCGAACAACGCCACTCCCGCGTCGGCGAGCCGCGCGCTGACGACCAGGTAGCGCTCGCCGTCGACGCTCACCTCCTGTGCTGCCGACGAATCGCGCCGCTGATCCACGACGGCGAGGAGGCGTCGAGCGCGTGCGGTGTCGATCGTGCTGGCCACGACGGTGTCCCCTCCCGCGGTGGCGATGACGACGTCCGAGCGGACCAATCCCTTCAGGGTGGTGACCTCGTCATCGTCGAGCGGTGCGGCCACTCCCGCCGCCCCGACCCACCGTCCCTCGAAGACAATCGGCGCAAGGGCGAGATTGCGAATAGCCGCGCCGTCGCTCGTCAGGCGAACGGGCATCTGTCCCGAGCGCGTGGCCGCGACGAGCACGCTGTCCGCGAACGGGCCCAGCTGCACGCCGTACTGCATGGCGGCGACCAGTGGCGTGGACGTGCCGAGCATCGGCCGCACGGACTCGATCGACGACAGGACCCCCGCGCGGTCGCCGTTGGCGACTGCAGCCGCCAGCCCAGGCGCATGCGAGAGATCTTCTGCGCGCATGGAGAGCGCGTCCGATCGCCCTGCGCGCCGATCGGCGAGGAGGCGCGGGGCGGTTTCCAGATCGGCGCGCGCGCGTTCGAGGAGCGACGCCGCCAGCCGGCGATCGAGAATCACCCCCGCCGGGACGAGCCCCACGAGCACGGTGAGACCGATGACGCAGAGGAGCACGCCGTGCAGGGTGAAGCGGGAACGTGCCACGATAGATCCGTCGCTCGAGTCATACGGCTCAACCCCCGAATGCGGTGACATCGGCAGTCTGGAGCGAGCCGCCGTGCCATCGGCACGGCGGCTCTTCCAGCATGGAACTAGCGAGCAGCCAAGCCGTTGGTTCCCGCCGGCAGGCCGGTGGCCCCAGCGGCGACGGGATCGAGCGCGCCGTCGACCCCGATGGCAAACGCCGAGATGCTGTGGCCACCGGCGTTGAGCGAATAGATGAACTGGCTATTCCGCGACGCGGCAAGGTCGATGGGGGTGGCCTCGGTGGTCGCCGTCACGCCGTCGGCGTCGAGCAGCGACAACTTTCCGTCCTCGATACGATAGCCGGAGATCGTGGCGCTACCCGCGTTCGTCGTGTAGGCAAAGCGTCCGTCGTTGGTGATCGCCACCCAGCACGCCGCAGTCTCCGTGGTGGCGACCGAAGCGCTGACGGTGGCGAGGATGCCGTCGTTTCCGATGCGGTAGGACGACAGGGCGCCGGCCCCCGGCGCGCCGCCAAAGGCCTCGGACACCACCGCGACCCGGCGCGAGACGGCGAAGCCGAACGGCGTCGCACCGTTGGAGGTGGTCACCGTGGGACCATGGGCGACACCGTCGCGGTCCACCACGTAGCTGCTCAGGCTGTTGGTCGCCTTCTCGGTGACGATCAGCACGCGGCCGGCGTGGTCGAATTGCACCTGCGCCGCCCCGGCGTTGCTGCTGCTGAGCGGCCTCGTGGCCCCTGCAATGGGCGACAGCTTCCCCTGATGGAGCGTGAAGCCCGCGATGCCGCCGGCGCCGCCGGCGTTCAGCACGTAGACGATGCCGTTCGACTCGGTGACGCTGACCGGACGCTCGCCGCCGCTATTGACGGTCCCTGTCGATTCGAGCGATCCGTCGCCACGCACGAGGAATGAACTCACGTCGTTGCTCGCCGCGTTGACGACCAGGAGATACCGGCCGTCGCCGGTGAGAATCACGCCGCCCTGGTTGCCGAGGCCGGCCCCCGTGCCGACGCCGCCAGTGGCGTAGGTGCCGGCCGGAGTGAGCGAGCCGTCAGCCGCGCGGTTGAAGGCGAGAATCGCGTTGCCACTGACCGAATTGGACGCGGTATAGACCTGGCCGACGGAGCCGGCAGGCGCCAGGTCGCTGTTGGGCGCCAGGGTGAACTGGCGTCCTACGTCATCGGCGGAGCTGCAAGCCGCCGCAAGGGCGAGAGCGGGGAGAAATCGAACGATCTTCATGTTTCGGGTTCCTCGAGTCGAGTGAGAACTGGTGCGCCACCTTTGGGCGACGCCGAGGCTAGAGGCACGACGGAGACCACGGGCGGAACTCCGGCGCCGAGCGGAGGCAGCGCGCTGCGAGGCAATAGCTTGCGGAAGGCGTCGCGCCCAGCGAGCGATGCTCGCCGGCCGACCACGGAACGTTTCACGTCGCCCACGAAACGGCGCGATGAAACGCCGTCGCTCCGACATGACGCGCCCGCCACGACGTTTCGCCGCCGCGGCGCGTGCACGCCGCCGTGTGGGGCGTATTGCTTGACGCGTCAGTCATTGTCGTTCATCTTGCCGGCATGCCGCCCGCCCCGCGCCGCCGTCCAACCCCCGCCTCCACTCCGGCCTCGCGCATCACGCCGCCACGGCGTGGTGTCCAGGCCGCGATCGTCGCCATCCTGCGTGCCGGCGACGCGCTCCGGCGACGCTTCACCACCGTGCTGGAGCCGCACGGGATCACGCTCCAGCAGTACAATGTCCTGCGCATCTTGCGCGGTGCGCATCCGGAATCGCTCGCCACATATGAAGTGGCGGAGCGCATGATGGAGCAGGCGCCGGGGGTCACGCGGCTCCTCGATCGATTGGAGGAGTTGGGGTGGGCCTCCCGTACGCGCTCGACGGAAGACCGGCGTCTCGTCCACTGTCGTATCAGCAAGACAGGGCTCGCCCTCCTCGCCGGCCTCGACACCCAGGTGCGGGAAGCCGACGAACGCGCGCTCGGCGATCTCACCGAGCGTGAACTCGCGACCCTGGCCGCACTGCTGCAGCGGGTGGAGGACGCCGCGTAGGTGATGTGCGTGACGCCTATCGAGGCGTCGGCGCGCTGGCATCCATGATGTATCAGTCATTGTCGCATCATGCATTGCCCACACAGCGGGCTCGACACCTCATTCCACTCCGGACACATCCATGACACGCCACTCACCGATCGATGGGCCGACGCCCCGCCCTCGCCCCGCGACCTTGCCCTCCTCCACGACCGTGCACGCACGGTGGCTGCTCCGCCTCCTCGCCACGCCTGCGGACCCCGTGGCAACGATTGCACGACTGGCCCTCGGCGTCATGATCGTCCCGCACGGGATGCAGAAGCTGTTTGGCGTCTTCGGCGGCTACGGTTTCGCGGGAACGATGCAGTTCTTCACCGGGACGCTGGGCATTCCCTGGGTGTTCGGACTACTCGCGATCGTCGCCGAGTTTTTCGGCGGCCTCGGGCTGATATCCGGCCTGCTCGGTCGCGTGGCCGCACTCGGCGTCGGCTCGGTGATGCTCGTGGCCGCCCTCACGAGCCACGTGCGGAACGGGTTCTTCATGAACTGGTTCGGCGCCCAGATGGGTGAGGGTCTCGAGTTCTTCATTCTCGCCATCGCCCTTTCGCTGGTCGTGCTCGTCCGCGGCAGCGGCGCGTGGTCAGTCGATCGCGCCGTCGTCCGCCGTCACTAGAAGCCATCTCATAAATGGTCGACGGCTTCTGGCCGGCGCAGGGCGCCGGCGCGCCGGCGACCATTTATGAGATGGCGTGTAGCCGTCGTGCGAGCCGATGGAACCTTGCCGGGGCGTCGCGTCTAGTTGAGTGCGCTCACACGGGCCACCAGCGCGCGCACCAGTCACCCACGGTGATGCGCCGCGAGCCCAGGAGGCCAGGAGATGTGATGCTCGACGATGAGGACGTCCCGCAACCTCAGGCCGACATTCCGCTCGAGCGCTTTCGCCGCATTGCCTCCACGGCGGTGCGCTCGAGCGGTGCCGATGGACCCGCTCGCGAGGAGCTGGAACGCGAAATGGTCGACCACCTCATCGACGGTTGGGAGCGCGCGCGCGCCATGGGTCTCGAGCCCGAGGCCGCGGAGCGTCGCGCAATCGCGGCGTTCGGTGACCCCGCCGCGATTCGACGTCAATTCGTGACCCGCCGCATGCTCAGCGATGTGCGCGCTGCCGTCCGGCTCCCAAACGCATGGTGGCTGGCGATCGCGGTGGATACATCGGCAGCCTGGATCGTGTCGTTCTCATCGCACGACCTCGAACCATCATCATGGCTGGCGCGATCCTTCGAGGTGCTTTCCTACATGGTGCGGAGTGGCGCCATCCTCTGGATCGGCCACGCCGGACTTCGGCTCGGGGGGCGCTGGTGCAGCCATGCCTTCTCCGGGCGCTCGACCGGGGGGACAGCTCTCGCGGGCGTTGGCGTGGCGGTCGCAGCACTAGGCCTGATGCTGGCACTCGGGCCAGGAATGGTATTTCCGATGCTGTGCGATGCGATCGACCGCCTGTTGGGGGAGCGCTCGTTGATGGCGTTCACCGCCCTCGCCACCGGCTCGACCGTCGCGGTTGCGGGAGTGCTGAGAGACTTCGCCGACCCGCCGGCGGTGGATGGGCAGCGGTGACCACGCTGGCCTCGCCCGACGCGCTTCTCCCTGCCGTGCAGCGCGACAGCGTTGCCGAGAGTTCAGGTCCCGCCGAACCACTCGTATCCCTGATCGCTCCAGTACCCACCATTGGGGGCGGCCAGCAATGTGATGCGGGTGAGGTACTTCGTGTTCTTGTACCCCAGCTTGATCGGTGAGTGCACACGCGCCGGGGCACCGTACGCCGCCGAGAGCGGTGCACCGTCCTTGCCCAGCGCGACCAGCGTCTGGGGATGCATCACGCTCTCGAGGTCCCAGCTCTCGTGGTACCCATCGTCGAACGAGTTGAAGTCGACGTATGCGGCATCGGGTAGCGGGCGTGCGATCCGCAGTAACGAGGACATCGGTACTCCGTGCCACTCGACCGCTGCCGTCCATCCCTCGACGCAGAAGTGCTCGACGCGCTGGGATCGTGTCGCGAGTCTTCGCAGCTCACCTAACGACAAGCGCATGGGTGTCCGCACAGCACCATCGACCACGAGACTCCACTCTCCCCGCTCCGCGGTATCCCATGTCGGGACCTCAGGCGATATGTGATACGAGGGGAGCGCGTCGCCCGCTGTGGGCAATCCGCGTGGTGCCCGATCGTCGGCACGCAGCCGGCGCAGCATCCAGCGCTCGACGCGTTCGTTCTGCCGACCGACTGCGCGCAGGAGTCGGCTCATCTCCTCGCTCCCCTGCGCCGAACACCCGCTGAGGATCGCGGTCATGGCGCCGCCACCGACGAGCCGCACGAAGTCACGCCGATCCAGGCGGCCAGACTCGCGGAGTCGCACGGCGTGCGCCTCCAAGGCAGTTCCGAGTGCGCGCCTCAACGCGCGGTGGGCCATACCGCTCATGGAATTCTCCTCGGCCACAGGTTGTGGAGAGGGCGCGCGTTGCGTCGCACGGGCGACCAGCGCGCCTCGTCATACTTCCCTGTCGTCATCGCCCGGAGTGCGTACGGATCCACCGTGAGGACCATGATGACGTGTACGGCGACCAGGAGCACGAGCACCAGCATGGCGAGAAAGTGCCACCACCTCGCCAGCGCGTATCCGCCAAGAAGCCGCGTCAGCCAGCCCAGGGTCACGGGCTTCCAGATCGCGAGGCCCGTCAGGATGAGCATGGCGCCACAGATGAGCATCGCGGTGTAGGCGATCCGCTGGAGCGCGTTGTGCTTTCCCTGCTTCGGGTGCACCGGCCGCAGGTAGAGATAGTAGCGCACCATCTCGATCGCACTGCGCCCCGTCATGCCACCGGGGACGATGGTCCGCCACCGACCGCGTCGCATCAGGTGTGCGACGTAGATCGCCGCGTTCAGCAGGAGGAGCCACATCATCGCGAAGTGCCAGTGCCGCGCGCCGCCAAGCCAGCCGCCGAACGTCAGGATGGCTGGAATGCTCCGTCCTTCGAGGGGCCACCACGCAAACGGCGGAGCTCCCTTCGGAGCAAAGAACGGCGCGGCATTGTAGATCCGGAGCCCGGAACCGGTCATCACCAGGAGCGCGAGGAGGCTCACCCAGTGGGTGATCCGGGCGACGGGATGATGGCGGTCCTGGTGAGGTACAGTCGACGACATGGCACCACCTAGACATCAACAGCGACGATGGTTCCCGGGGAACTCCGCGCTGGGGCTCTGTCTAGGTCCTCGCGATCGACATGGGGTCGGTCGGGACCTATTCACGGAGAAGACGATGACACGCACGATGTGGATCGCGCTCGCGATGTCCACTGCACTGCTCGCGATTCCTCACACGTCGCAGGCGCAGGGCACGAAGAAGGGGAGCGACAGTTCGATGGCGCGGGGTGCGATGGCGAAGGGCGACGGCATGAAGGCGGCCGGAGCCAAGGGCGACAAGATGTCGGCCAACGCAGGGAAGCAGCAGGGCGCAAAGAAATCCGGCGACGCGATGGGCAAGGATGCCATGGGCAAGGATGCCATGAAGAAGGGGGAGAAGTCGAAGAAGCCGGCTGGATCGGAGCCGCACGTCGGTCGCTGAGCGATGGCCTACCCCGCACTCGGCGAATTGCTCACCACCAGTCCGCTCCTCGCGTATCCGGTGGTATTCGCCGGAGGCGTGCTCACCAGCCTCACCCCGTGCATCTACCCAATGATCCCGATCACGGCGGCGGTGGTGGGGGCACCAGGCGGCGCTTCCCGGACCGGTGGGAGCCGGGGGCGCCACTCCTGGGCCATGACTCTCTCGTACGTCGTCGGACTCGCCCTTGCCTACGCGACGCTCGGACTCGTCGCAGGACTCACCGGCTCCCTGTTCGGCTCGTTCAGCACGAACCCCTGGCTCCTGCTCGGCATGGGCAACCTGCTGCTTCTCTCCTCCGGGATGATGCTCGACATCCTGCCCGTCCCCCTTCCTACGCGATGGTTGGCTCGCGCGGCACGGATGGAGACCAACGGCCGGATAGTCGGTGCCTTCGGCATGGGAGCGGCCTCAGGACTCGTCGCGGCTCCGTGCGGTGCGCCGGTGATGGCGACGCTCCTGACCTGGGTCGCCGCGACGCAGAGCGCCTGGCGAGGCTTCAGCTACCTGTTCGTCTTTTCGCTCGGCATGTGCTCGCTGCTCGTCGCAGTGGGCGTCGCCGCCGGCTCAGCGGCCCGGCTCCCTCGGGCAGGCCGCTGGATGCTGCACATCAAGACGTTCTTCGCGTTCATCATGATCGCTGTGGCCGAGTACTACGTGCTCCTGGCCGGGCAGGTCTGGTTCTGATCTACTTCCTCATCAAGAGACTCATTCATGCAGACATGCGTTCGTGCACGTACATGGTCCATCCTCGCCCTCGGCCTCGTGTTGGCCTCGGCATCGCCTGCCGCTCGCGCGTCCGCGCAGGAGGGGGGCATCGCGGTTGGCGCTCAGGCGCCGTCGGTGGCCACGCTCGAGACGTTGAGCGGCGCCCCCTTCTCGCTCGCGGATGTCGTCGGCAAGCGTCCGGTCCTGATCGAGTTCTGGGCGACGTGGTGCCCCCTCTGCAAGGAGCTCGAGCCCACGCTCCAGCAGGCGCGAGAGCGCTACGGCGACCGCGTGGTCTTCATCGGAATTGGCGTTCCGAACAACCAGACGCCGGAACGGCAGCGGCAATTCGTGGAGGAGCGGAAGATGAGCGGGACCTTCCTGTTTGATCGTACTTCGGCGGCCATCTAGGCGTTTCAGGTGCCACACCCCTCCTACGTGGTGGTCCTCGACAAGAGCGGCAAAGTCGTATATACCGGAGTAGGAGGCACGCAGGACATCGAGGGCGCCATCGGCAAGGCCTTCGCTTCGCCGTGAATGGCGGCACACTCAACGACACATCGATGACCATGTCACCCGTGGAGAGGGACAGCGAGTTCGACCGCGACGCCCTCTCCTGCCTGCCCGAGGTCGCGCGGTTCGCTCGCTCGCTGACGCGGAATGCGGTCGATGCCGACGATCTCGTGCAGGAGACGTACCTGCGCGCGTACAAGGGGTACGCGACCTTCCAGCGCGGGGCCAGCATGCGCAGATGGCTGTTCAGCATCTGTCATCATGCATGGATGCGTCACCTGGAGGTGAGAAAGCGCGTGTTGTTGGAAGCCGATACCGCTGATGCGACAGCCGAGACGCTGAGCGCGGTGATGGGACACGCCGCTGCCCAGCGCGCCGGCCTGGATCGCTTCATCACCGACCTGGGGCTTGGACCCGCCATCAAGTCGGCCATCGAGGAGCTGGATCCGGCGTTTCGCAGCATCGTGATGCTCGTGGATGTCGAGGGCATGGCTTATGCCGAAGCTGCTGCCGTGACCGGCGTCCCGGTCGGCACTGTTCGCTCTCGCCTGTTCCGCGCCCGCCGCCTCCTGCAGGAGCGGCTGTTCGCCCATGCCCGCGATGCGGGCATCGTCCCAGCTGATTCGCCAACCTCCCACTCTACAGACCGATGAACCCACCGATTTCCCTCGCTGGGGTGGCGCCGATCGACTGTCGCACGGCGGTGGCGCGCCTCTGGGATTTCCTCGACGAGGAACTCGATGCCATCCGACTGGCCGAGGTCGAGGCGCACGTCGCGCTGTGTGCCCGCTGCGCCGAGCATTATCGCTTCGCGCGCGCCTTCCTCGACGCAGTCTCCGAGTCGTGGCAGGAGATTCCCGACACGACGCAACTTCGGGAGCGCGTGGTGGAGACGCTGACGCGCCAGGGCTTTCGCGACGGGCGTTGAGTGCCGCGAGCGTCGGCGTCACCCTGGGCGCGAGCGCCTCACACGACGTGTGCCCGGGTGGCGGTGCCCTAGAGCGCCGACTTCGTCACGCGTGAAGTCGGCGCTCATTCACTTACGCCTACTCAACCCTCCCAGTTGAATGCCTTGCCCGCACGCAGGAGTTGGAGGCGCGCCTCGATCGTTGGCCGCACGGCTGGCCCGGCATACTCGAGGGCCCGTGTTTCGTAGATAAGGGCCTCCGAATAGTTCTGCTGTGCGACATGAACCCTGGCCATGGCATCGTACGTCGTCCACTGTTTCGGCCATCGGCGCATCATCCACTCCGCCATGTGCGTGGCGTGGTCGATGCGCCGACTCGTGATCAACGAGCGTTGATAGAACACCACCGTACCCAGCGGTACATCGCCCGCGTGCTGCATCGCCCCATCGAGCGCCACCTTCGACTGCGAGACACTGTCCATGAGGAAGTACACGTCCGACAGCGTCGTCAACGTCAGGAAATCGCGCACGCCAGAGAATCCAAGTGGCCCTGGTACGCCGTCGACGGCTTCCTTCGCCCACTGCAGCGCGACATCGAGATTGGCGTTGACCGCGGCGAGATATGCGGCCGCCTGGTAACGCGAGTGATGCGAGAAGGCCACCGGCATCTTCATCTGTCTTCTGACACTGGCCACCACGATCGAATCCACGTTGACGCCGATGCGGAGCGGGAGTTCGAGGTCGGCCCACCGCATCGAGAGGACGGCGTGCGCAGGGCCGACCTCGTCGAAGGCGAAGGTCAGGAGTTCGACGGGGGGATGCGGCCGCGTGCGCAGGGTCACCCTCATGACGTCCTCGGTCGAGTCGTACGAGAAGCTCCCCCACGACTCGCTCTCCCGGGATACGATGATCGTCGCCGTGCTGTCGCGATTCATCGCAGCGAACAGTCCGTACGTCCCCGCCGGTAGCGCCCTCCCCTCGATCATGACGGGGTGCGTGACCGACAGGGTGGTGTTCTCGTTGGCTCCCAATCGCCACGGCGCGATGGCGCCGGTCATCGCCGGTGATGCAAAGCCGTACGGCACGAGCGATCCCCACACCGGACGCCCCTTGACGCCGGGCCGTGAGTACGACACGCAGATGTCGGTGAGTCCCACTCGCTGCTCCACGACCGCGTGCTGGCTCGGCATCGGCAGGTCGAGGACGACTTGCGAGCGCAGCTGCGAGGGCAAGAACGTCATCGCGGACAGTAGGACGACCGCCGAAGAGTACCGGGCGCGCCACGACGAACGAGGTCTCGATTCGTGTGCGCCTCCCTGCACCGCATTGGCTTGTACCACGCTTCCCATGACTGCTCCTCCGGAATGTGAATGTGAGCATGGCGGACGCGCGCGTTGCGGGCATTTCAGCCCGCATGCACCCCGGCTGCGCGCTTTCCGCAGCGCGCCGTTGCCACGACGGCGACGGCTGGACGATCCGGATGCGCGCGCTTCAGTGCCGGCAGAGGACGGACGCCTCCTGGTCGAAGCGCGCCAGCAGCCGACCGACGATGACATGCTCCTGCGTGGTTGCCGACACAACCAACACGGGGATCGAGTCGCTCACCGTCCGCACGTCGCTTCCATCGGATTCGAGTCGAGATAGGACGAGCTCCGCCGCGCGCGCGGGGGCCAGGCAGCGCAGCGCGTACGACTCCACCACGCGGGGAGGGGGCGTCTCGCTCCAGCGTCCCAGCGCGGCCTGCGACCGCGTCCCCCACGGCGATACCACGAAGGTCAGGATCAGCACCAACATGCCGAGAGTCGCCCGCTCCCAGAAGGCGCGCGCGTGCGCGCGGTGCAGCACGTGCCCGGTGATGCTGACGGCGGGCGTCATTGCTTCGACGGAGTCGAGAACACTCCTCAGCCCCACTTCTGCCGCGAGGAGCAAGTCGAGACGCTCCGCGCACGCCGGACATCGTTCGACGTGCTCGGCCGCGCCGGGACTCGTCGCCAGAATGCGCAGGTCGCTCGACAGGAACTCCTCGGCATCGAGGTGCCGTGTCATTCGGCGCCGTCCGATGACGCAAGCATGGCGCGCAGCACGCGCGCGCGCACGAATCGTCTTGCCTTGAAGAGATTGGCCCTCAGCGTGACGTCCTTCAGCCCAAGTACACGAGCGGCCTCGGATGGCCGGAGACCCTGAAGATCCACCAGGTCCAGCGTCGCACGCTGCTGCGGGGGCAGCTCTTCCCACGCAAGCCGAACGACGGACATCAGGCGTTCCCGGTCCACTCGGCCGCCCGGGTCGGTCGTGTAGATTTCACGATCGATCCAGTAGGATGGCTGCGCCACGAGCGCCGCTCGTCGACTGCGCCTCTTGGCACTTCGCATGGCCGCGCGGCGCGTGATCTGGCGCAGCCACGCCAACAGGGTGCCGGCCCCGCGGTAGGAGCCAAGGTGCCGGTAGGCGAGGACCAGGCTGTCCTGCACGATATCGTCGGCATCATCGCGAGACGTCGCGAACGAGAGGGCCCAGCGAAGCACCAGGGGGTGCACGCGCGCCACGATTTCGCCGAAGGCAGACTCGTCTCCCCGCGTGGCCCTCGTCGCCAGCAGGTCGAGAGCATGACCATCGAGGGCAAGCGCAGAATGTCGTCTCGCCCAGTCGACGGTGCATTCCGATGCCGCTTGGATCATCGGGCGTCGCTGCCTTCCCGCCCAGGTGGCACGCACTCGGTTGTGCCCGCCAGATCGCGGCGTCATAGATATACGGGAGGGCGACGCTCCAGGGCGACGTAGTGCAGCGCGCGAACATCGCATCGGCGCAGCAGCGTCCTCGCGAGCGGGGGGACCATCGCCACCTGATAGTCATCGCCCGCGAAGGCTCTCACGGCGTCGAGTGAGTCGAACCACACCATGGTGACGAACTCGACCTCCGACGTATCCTCGCGCCGCAGGAGCTCTATGCCATGGACACCC
>DAIESF010000309.1 GCA_027346425.1 Gemmatimonadota bacterium
GCCGGCGAGCTCGCGGTAGCGCCGCCCCGGTTGCGCGAACTCCATTGCACCTGGCGACCGAGCGACGGAGCCGTCGGGGAGGGCGCCGTACAATGCGGTGATCCGGGGGAGGATGGCGTCCGGTGTCACGTCGCCGGACACCGCGAGGATCGTGTTGGACGGGCGATAGAAGTTGCGGTAGAACCCCACGAGCTGGTTGCGCCGCAGCGCGCGCAACGGGGCCTCGCGACCGATCCGCCAGCGGCGGATGCGGTGGCGATCGTGCAGGAGTTCGTAGAGTGTTTCGGTCGTCACCGCGCCGGGGCTGTCCTCCTTGCGCTTGGCTTCCTCGATGATGACCTCGAGTTCACGCCGCAGTTCGTCGGCATCGATCACCGAGTTGGCATACGCGTCGGCCTGGATGGCGAGGCCGGCGTCGAAGCCCTCGAGGGGGAGGACGGCGTAGTACGACGTGTGGTCGTAGATCGTGGCGGCGTTGAGGTAGCCGCCGCTGGCCTTGGTCTGCTTGGCGATCTCGCCCACGCCGCGGCTCGGCGTCCCCTTGAAGTACAGGTGCTCGAGGACGTGGGCGATGCCGACGATGTCGTCGGTTTCGTCGAAATAGCCAGCCTTCACGTACGTCACGACCGCGGCCACGGGGGCCGAATGATCCTCATGGATGAGGACCGTGAGCCCGTTGGCGAGGACGGTGCGATGCACCCGTTCCGGATCGAGCGAGCGAATCATGCGAGGAGGAGCGGGTGGAGTCGCGACGGGCGGCGCCGGTGGCGGGAGCGGCCCGCCATCAACGGGGTGCAGCTGGCGGCATCATCGCCGGGGCGGGGGGTGCGGCCTGGCAGGCCTGCCACTCCCCAGGCCCCGCCCGCTGGAAGAAGCGCACGGCGAGGTCGCTCCGCCCCAGTCGCTGGAGCGTGCACGCCATGTAGCCGAGCGACAGCTTGTCGGTGGGGTTGAGCTCGATGGCCCGCTGGTAGAACGAGCGGGCCAGCTCGAGCTGTCCGGTGGAGAGGAGGAGGGCCGCGAGTTCGCGGTGGGCCAGGTAGTTGGCCGGCTCGAGCTCGACCGCGCGACGCAACTCGGCGCTGGCGGTGGCGAGATCGCCATCCTCGCGCGCGAGGCGGCCGAGGTAGATGTGCGGCTCGGCGAGCGCCGGGTCGTCGCGGGTGGCGGAGGCGAAGGCGTTGCGCGCCGTGAGGCGGTCACCCGCCGCGTAGGCAGCGCGCCCGTCGCGCAACGCCGACGACTGGCGCGAGAAGCTGAGCGCGTAGTACGCCCCGGCCCCAACGACCGCCAGCACGACGATCGCCATCACCGCGATCGCCAGCCTGTTGCTCCTGGCGGATGCGGGCAGCGGCTCCGGCGGAGGGAGCGTGGCGGGCGGGATGGCCACCGACGGAGGGGTCGAAACGGGGCCCGAGTAGCGCTGCTCGGCCGAGGGGTCGCCACGGACCTCGCGCGACAGCACCTGCGACATGTGCTCGCGTGCGCCGCGTGCCATGTCGAGGTCGGTGCTGGTCGGGACGTACCCGTCGGTGCGCGCCCGTTCGGCGGCGGCCTGGAGATCGACGAGGGCGTGGGCGTCGTCGAGCGAGAGCAGGTTGCGCTGTCGCAGCTCGCGCACGACCGCGACGCCGGAGAGCGCGCTGGTTCCGGCGAAGGCGCAGAGGGCGCGTTCGGTCCCCTCCCACGATTCGACGAGGGCGGCCGCGAGTTCGCGCGGATCGGTCGACTTCGTCAGGCGCTCAAACGACGCGCGGGCCGCGTCGAACGCAGCCCGCGCTGAACGCTGGCCATCCGTAGGCATGGTAGCGGTAGGTGGCGGTGAGTTACGGCAGGATGCGCAGGAGACCGGCGTCGGCACTCCCGCGAATGAAGCTCTCCGCGTCGCCGGTGGGGATGACGACGCCTGTGAGGGAGAAGCCACGCCGCGCCTCGTTCAGCATGAAGTCCTGGACGGAGCGGCCGGTGAAGGTCGAGTTGCCATCGCGCATCTGTCGCACGATATCGTCCCAGCTCCCGTGGAAGGCGCGCCCATCGCGCGTCATCACGCGATGCGTTCGCTGTTCGGTCTTCTGCTCGGCGAGCCCGGTGAGCATGATCCCGAAGAGCTCGAGCTGGTGCTTGACGTCGTGGTGCTCATGCTCCATCGCGCGCTGCTCGATCTCGGCGAGCATCTCGTCGATGTCGTCGGGTTCCCCGGCGAGTTCGGCGAGCCGCTCTTCCCACTTGCGGAGTTCGGGATCGTCGTCGGGGAGGCGGTGGATGGTACGCTTGAGCTCCATCAGGCGCCAGATCCCGAGTTCGTCCCAGTGGTCCTCGGGCTTGGAGCGGTCGAGATGGTAGAGCGCGGCCTCGTACTCGCCGCGGTCGTAGAGGATGTTGCCGAGGTAGATGCGCGCCTCGGTGTGATCGGAATCGAGCTGCAGTGCGCGCCGGAGGGTGGCGATGGCGGCGTCGTCGTCACCGAGGCGATGCTGCGCATAGCCCACGAGGGCGACGCTCTCGGCCGAATCGGGGGCCTGGCGCATCGCGATTTCGAAGTACTCCTTGGCGTCCTCGACCAATCCTTCGCGGAACAGGGCGCGCCCGATCTGGAGCATGAGCTCCAGGTCGTCCTCGTAGCCTAACGCGAGGGTGGTGTGGAAGGCCTTCCGGGCGGCGTCTTCGAGGCCGAGCTTGAGCAGCACCTCGCCGAGCCCGGCGAGCGCGTCCTCGTGCTCGGGGTCGAGGATGAGCGCCTCCTCGAAGCTGCGACGGGCCCAGGCATACTCCTCGCGGGCCAGGCGGGCATAACCGACGCCGACGTGCAGCTCTACCGCGTGCGGATAGAGCGCGAGCCCCTCGCGCAGCACATCGAGCGCCTGGTCGTACTGCCCCTCGTTATAGAGCTGATGGGCGCGCTCATCGTACTCCTCGGAACTCAGGAATGGAGTCGGCATCTCTCGAACTACCTCCGCTTCGAGCGTGCTGGCCTATTGTACCATTCCGAACGCGTGAGGTTCAATACTCTCGTTCGCAGAACGTACAGCGTGGTGAACAGACGGCGCATGGTGCGCGACCGAAAGATAGCGAGTCCCGAGGCGCCGCGCCGACACATCTCTGGTTCATGACGCACGGGGGCTGGGAGACGGCACGGTAGCGGCGTCATCGCGCCCCAGAGCCACCGCGATGCGCCCCGCGAGCTGGGCGTTGGCCTCGAGGAGGGCGAGGTTGGCGCGGCGGGAGCGCCCTTCGGTCGCCCGTTCGACGGCAGCGAGAAGGAAGGGCGTCACGTTGCTCCCGCGCACGTGGAGCGCCGCCGCCTCTCGTAAGGCGGCGGCCACGGCGCCCTCGAGCTCGTCGCGCGGGATGGCCGCGCCGGCCGGGCACGGCTGGACGACGAGGAGCGCCTCCTGTCGCCCGAGTGCACGGTGCGCGCGCTCGATCGCTGCGACCTCGTCAGGCGTCTCGGCGACCGCCGAAACCGGCAGGGCGCTAGAGACCGAGAAGAAGGCGGGAAACTCGCGGCACCGATACCCGATGACCGGGACGCCCAGCGTCTCCAGCCGTTCGAGCGTGGCCGGTAGATCGAGGATCGACTTGGCGCCGGCACAGACGACGACGCGCGGTGAGCGGGCCAGCTCGACCAGGTCGGCCGACTCGTCGAAGGGGGGGGCGCGGTGCACGCCGCCGATCCCGCCGGTGGCGAAGACCCGGACGTCGCTGCGGGCGATTAGGGACAGGGTGGCGGCCACGGTGGTGGCGCCGCACGCGCGCTGGGCGACGGCGGGGGCGAGGTCGCGGGATGAGACCTTCCTAATGCCCTCGCGCGCGAGGAATCGCTCCAGCTCGTCGGGGGCAAGGCCAATCGTGGGGACGCCATCGACGACCGCGGTAACCGCGGCGACGGCGCCGGCGCCCGCGACCCCGGCCATCATGCGCTCGGCCGCCTCGCGGTTGGCAGGGATCGGGAGTCCCTGCGCGAGGACCGAACTCTCCAGCGCGACGACCGGGCGCCGCTGGATGAGCGCCTCGCCCACGTCCGGGGTGTGGCGGATCACGGCGCCTTGGGGGGCGGCCCCCACGCACGCACGATCGCCTCACCCATGCGGGCCATCGTCAGCTGCGGCTCGGAGTCGAGGACCCAGCGCATATCGGTGTTCTCCTTGGTGAAGACGCAGGCCACGACGCGCCGGCTCAGGTAGAACAGCGAGCACTCCGTGCGCACGGCATCGGTGGCCCCCGTCTTGTGCGGGGCGCGCACCCCGTCGGCAAAGCGCTGGAGGAGTTGCCCGTCCTCGTTATGCGCGAGGATGTCGAGCATCGCCGAGTCGGCGGCGGGCGAGACCGCCTGGCCGCGCGCGAGGAGTTCGAAGAGGCGCGCCATCTCGTTGGGGGTGGTGACCCCCAGTCCATACTTCGCCGACGAATCCATCGCCACGCTCGAGATGCGCAGGAACGACTTGGAGTGGACCTTGGTGTTCCGCAGTCCCAGCGCCTCCATCTTGTCCCAGACGCGTCGGAGGATGATCCGGTCGAGGAGGATGTTGGTGGCGGTGTTGTCGCTGATGGTCGACATCAGCCACGCCGCATCCCGCACCGACACCTCGATCCCGTCGTGCATGAACTGCAGCGTCCCGGCGCCGGGGACCTTGTCGATCTTGAGGACGGTCAGCCGGTCGTCGAGCGAGAGCATCCCCTTGGCCACCAGGTCGTACACGGTGACGAGGATCGGGACCTTGATGAGCGACGCGGTGGGGAAGGTCTCGTCGCCGCGCCGCGAGATGGTCGCGCCGGCGTCGATGTCGCGGACGGTGTAGCCGACCACGCCATGGTGCGCGCCGGCGATGGCATCCAGCGTCCGGCGGAGCGCCGCCGTGTCGGGGAGCGGGGCCGGCGGCGATTGCGCGCCCGCGCTACCAACCGCCAGCAGCAACGGGAGGATGGCCGCGACGGCCGTCCCGCGGATCACGCCACCGCGTCCGGGAACTGCTCGGCGCGCAGCGTGTCGACCTTTTCGCGCTCGGTCGAGGTGGGATCGTACTTGGCCAAGACCTTGATCCGCTCGCCTTCGTAGCAGTCGAACGACTTCGTGTTTCCCTTGGGCACCTGGATTTCATGCCCGTCCTCGAAGCGGAGGATGACGTTGGGATACTCGGTGTTGCTGTACTGCTTGCGCAGTTTGTTCGGCGGCGTCGGCATTGAGGCTCTCGTCAGGCGTGGAGGATTGGATCGGATAGTATAGTGCGCGGTCGAACGCGACCGCCAGCGTGCCGTTGGTCGAGTCACGGTGGGGCGCTGGTGCTCGGGGCGCGCCGCGCACCGGTCGCGACCCATCGTCGGCCGCCGCGACCGCGGTCTCGAGCGCTGCGCCTGGTATCCGATGCGGGGCCGATCGAGCGGAAGGCGACGGGCGGAAGGCGACCTGCGAGGTGGCCACGAGTGGGGGGATCTCGTCGCCACCGGTCCGCGGCATCGGGCCTAACGAATGGGGGAGCAGGTGCGTCGACCGGCCGGGTATGGGAAACTCGGCGCGTCAGGTGAGGAGTGGATCGTGCACTCGGCCCGCGTCGGGCGGGGTGAGCGGATCGACGGCGAGAGAGGGGGCGCCGGGCGGCTCACCCGTTGCACCGCGTAACCGGGATCACGCGCCGCCCACCGTCACACGCAAAGATTCCGTGCGGTACGGGGCGCGACCTGATACACATCGTTGGAGGCACGCTCTCTCCCCCCTAGCTTTTACGCTTGCCGGTTCCGTACCGTAGCCGCAACCCTTCAGCCGAGATTGCCATGACCGCGCGCTCACTCGTCGCCCGTCTCGCCGTCCTCGCCGCCCTTGCGGCCACCGTCGCGCCCTCCACCGCCGCCGCTCAATCGTCGTCGATGCGCGGCGCGGCGTCGCCCGCCGTCGCCTCGGTGGCGGCCCCCCGTCGCGACGCGAGTGTGGCCGGCGTCCGCTTGCAGGTGGCGGCCGATGCCCCGCGCCCGGTGGCGCTCGCGGCAGGGCGCACTGGCCGTGGACAGGCGCTGGCCATCGTTGGTGGCGCCGCCTTCCTCGGCGGGCTGCTGATCGGCGACAACGCGGGGACCGCCATCGCCATCGGCGGGCTGGCCGTCGGCGTGTATGGCCTCTGGCTCTGGCTGAACTAGCACAACTGGCTGCGCCAGCTGAGGCCGCCGCGACATCGGCGCCAGCTGAACCAGCGTAGCTGGCGCCACTGGCGCGGCGGCCTCAGCTGGGCCCGAGCCCTTCCTTCGCCAGGGCGGCAAGGGCGAGGCGCTCGTAGGCTGAGACCGCCTCGGCAAGCTCGCGCACCGAGACATGCTCGTGCGCGGTGTGCGCGACGTGCACCGACCCGGGACCGAACAAGTACGGCGTCCCCCAATTGGTGAGCGCGGGGATGTCGGTGGCGAAGGCCGCCACGCTCGTCTGGAATCCCTCCACCGTCGCCAGGCGGACGGGAGGGACCATTACCCCTTCCTCGAGCGTGGCGCGATCGCCGGCCCAGCTGCGCAGGAGCGGCCAGACCTCTGCAGCCGGCGTGACCAGGCGCAACATAAGGCGCGCCTCAGCGAGCGGGGCGATCACGTTGTCGGCCACGCCGCCCTCGAGCTTCCCGATGTTCACCGTCGTCGGCCCCAGCACGGGATCGCTCGGCCAGGTGACCGTGTCGAGCGCGGCGAGGAGGTGTACCAGCGAATGGGTGGCCGAATGCCCCATGTCAGGGTAGGCCGAGTGTGCGGCGCGCCCATGCGTCCGGACGGTCACGCGCATCGCCCCCTTGGTGCCGAGGGCGAGGGTGCTCTCCGTCGGCTCGCCATTGATGAGGATGCGCGAGGTGGTGGGACGCCCGTTGGCGGCGTGGGCGCCATCGTGGGTCGTCTCTTCGCCGATCACGAAGAGGAGCGCGACCGGGATGCCACGGGCGCGCAGGCGTTCGCCAGCGAGGATCATCGACGCGGCGATCCCCTTGGCGTCGCAGGCGCCGCGACCGTGCAGCGTGTCGCCGTCGAGGCGAGGGGGGATGTAGGGGGGGACGGTATCGAGATGCGTGGAGAGGGTGAGTACCGGGTCAGCGGAGGACACGGCGAGGATGGCGTCCCGTCCCGGGGAGACGGCGATCCGGTCGCAGTGCCAGAGCCGTCCCGCGAGGAGCGCCTCGGCGACGGTAATGACCGTCGCTTCCTGCCCGCTGGTCGAGTCGACCTCCATGAGGCGGATGGCGAGTTCCGCAACCTGCCGTTCGAGCGTCATCGTTAGGCCCGGAGTGGGGGGCCGGCATGCGCGGCGAGGCGCCGCGGTGGGGTCGGCCTGGGTTCTGCGCACAATCTAGTGTAGCGTTTCGTAAGTCGTGATAATATATTCCACGCGCCCCTTGGTGCGGAGTGCGCGATGGCGAATCATGTCCGCGAGATCACCGTCTCGGCCGAGGCCCGGGCGAGTCTTGAGCGGTTGGTGCGGGCCTCGACGACGCCGGCCGGCTTGAGTCGGCGCGCCCGCGCCGTCTTGTTGATGGCGGAGGGCGTGCCCGGCATCGAGATCGCCACTCGCACCGGCTACACGCCGGTGCAGATCAGCCGGATCCGCGCACGGTTCGCTGCGGCGGGCGTGGCCGGGTTGGCCGACCGGGCGCGGTCGGGGCGTCCGGTGCAGCTGACGGATGCCACGCGCGCCCGCATCCTCGCGTTGACGCTCAAGGCGCCGCCCAAGGGGGTGAGTCAGTGGAGCACGCGCGAGATGGCCGCGCGGGTCGACGTGTCCGCCACGACGGTGCATCGGCTCTGGCGGGCGCACGCCCTGCAGCCGCACCGCACCCAAACGTTCAAGTTCACGACCGATCCCGCTGCCGAGGCGAAGATTCACGATGTCGTGGGCCTCTATCTGGCGCCACCGACGAATGCCGTGGTGCTCAGCGTGGACGAGAAGACCCAGA
>DAIESF010000347.1 GCA_027346425.1 Gemmatimonadota bacterium
GCCCCCACCAGCTCCTTCACCAGCGCGAGCAGCTCCGCCTCGTCATGCCGCGTGAGCGCCTGCAGGAGCCCGAAGTCGAACCGGCGCCCTGCGACCGCGGCCACCGAGGCAACGCGTCGCGCCGCCTCGCTCAAGCCGGCTAGCCGTCGCCCCACCGCCTCCGTCGCGGTGCGCGGTACGCGCACCTGCTCGAGCGGACGCGCGTGCCATGTGTCGTCCACGCGTTCGAGGTCGCCCGCCAGCACGAGCGCCTTGAGCATCTCCTCGACAAAGAATGGGTTGCCTTCGGTAAGGGCGTGGAGCCCATCGATGAATGCCGGCCCCAGCGCCACCTGGGCGCCAAAGATGGCCTGCAGCATCGCCGAAACCTCAGCCGCGCCAAGCGGGCGCAGCAACACCTCCGACGCGCACCGCGCGCGGTCAAAGTCCGCCAGGAGACGGGAGAGCCGCGCCCCGACCTCGTCGCTCCGGAAGGTCAGGATGAGGACGATCGGCTGTGGCGTGATGCGCCGCGCCAGGTGAAGCACCAGGTCCAGCGTCGCCTCGTCGCTCCAGTGCACATCCTCGAACACCATGAGCAGCGGCTGCACACTGCCTATCGCCTGCACCGCCTCGGCAATGGCGTGAAAGAGCCGCCGCCGATCCTCGTCCGGGTCGACCGCCTGCCGCGGCGATGTGTCCGGGAAGAGCGAGTTGAGCTCGGGAAAGAGCGTCACCAGCTCGGCGCCGGCCGGGGCGAAGTAATGCGCCGCCAGCACCGGCGAGGCAGTCGCCGAGAGGACCCGCACCATGTCCAGGACCGGGGCGTACGGGTGCGCGCGGTCGGCCTCGAAGCAGGCGCCCGAGAGCGTGACGAAGCCGAGTGCGCGCGCGCGCTCCACCGCCGCGCGAACAAGGCGCGACTTGCCGATCCCCGCCTCACCCGAGACGAGGAGCGTGCTCCCGTGCGCGGCGCGCGCGCGTTCGAGTGTGTGGAGAGCCGTGGTCAGCGGCGCGTCTCGTCCGATGATGACGGGACAGACGACGCTCTGCTCAGCGAGCATGCGAGTCGATTCGGCGCGGGGGGAAAGAAGAATGATAGGACCGGGCGAGGCCGCCACGCCATTGCTTGCACGATACCGCGAACTCCGCAGCGGGATCGTTGCACGATGGTATCACCCCCGCACTGGCGGAGGGAGCCGGACCGAGGGTAGCTCTAGGGTAGCTCTATGGTTCGCTCCGGCCCGGGTACAGTCCGCCTCGCGCCCGACCGATCGTTTCGCCCCCACCGCGCCCACCCACCGCGCCCACTTCCGCGATGCCGCTCCCCGCGCGCTCCTTTGTTTCGTTAGGCGCTCCGCGCCACGTCCGCGCCGCGCGTGCGGCGCGGCTTGCCTTCCTTGCAGCGACCCTCGCCGCCTGCGGTCGCGCCGCCGCTCCCGAGGCCACCCCCGCTTCCCTCGACCAGCCGCGTCGCCTCCCCACCGGCGCCCAACTCGATCCCGCCGGTCGCCTGGTCGACGTCATGCCCCTCCCGCTCACCCTCCTCCCCGCCCCCGGCGGCGACGCGCTCGTAATCCTCGCCAGCGGATGGCGCGAGCAGGGCGTCCAGGTGCTCGATCGCGCGACGGGACGCGTCCGCCAATCGCTCCCCCTCCCCTCGGCCTTCGTCGGCGCCGCCTTTTCACCTGACGGGCGCACCCTCTGGGCCTCCGGGGGAAACGAGGACCAGGTCTATCGCTTCACATGGGCGAACGGGCGCGCCACGCTGGTCGACAGCATCCGCCTGGTCCCGTATCCCACCGACTCCCTCGGTCGCCGGGTGCGCCGCCCCGGCGTGAAGTACCCGGCCGGGCTAGCCACCTCGCCCGACGGGCGCTGGCTTTACGTCGCCGAGAACCTCGGCGATTCCCTCGCCGTCATCGACGTCGCCGCGGGACTCGTCGTCCAGCGCTTCCCCGCCGGGCGCTACCCCTACGGCGTCGCCGTCGCTCCGGACGGGACGGTCTACGTCTCGGCGTGGGGCGGCGACGAGGTCTCCGTCTTCGACGCCCGCGGGAGCACCGAGTGGCCGATCGTCCCCTCCGGCGTCATCACCCCCGCCCGCCACCCCTCGGCGCTCGCCCTCAACGCCAGCGGCACGCGCCTGTTTGTCACTTCGGGGAGTACCGACCGCGTTGCCGTCGTCGACACGCGCACCCGCCGCGTCATCACCATCCTGCACGATGCTCCCCCCGAAGGGCCGCACGAAGGGAGCACCCCCAACGCCCTGTCCATCGCCCCCGACGGTTCGCGCCTCTACATCGCCGAGGGCGATGCCAACGCCGTCGCCGTCTTCGCCCTCGACTCGGCCACCGCCGACGTCGCCGCAGGGCACGCGGCGCCGTGGGGGGGCGATCGCCTGGTGGGGCGCGTCCCTGCCGGCTGGTACCCCAGCGCCGTCCTCGCCCTGGGCGACTCGCTCTACGTGGCCAACGGGAAGGGGCGCGGCACGCGCGCCAACCCCGACGGCCCGGGCCCGGCCGCCAGCGCGCAGATGCAACGCACGGGACCGGGACGACGCCCCGCCCGCCCGTCCCCCGACACCACCTACACCTGGGGACAGCTCACCGGGACGATGATGGCCGTCGCCGTCCGCGACCTCGACGAAGGGGCACTCGCCCCGCTCACCGCGCGCGTCGTCCGCGCCAACGGCTGGGACGCCCCGGCCGGCTTCCGGCAATCGGCTGTTAGGGCGAAGTATCCTCCCATCCAGCACATCGTCTACATCATCAAGGAGAACCGCACCTTCGACCAGATCTTCGGCGACTTCCCCGGCGCCGACGCCGACAGCGCGCTCGTCTTCTTCGGGAAGGACGTCTCGCCGAATCACCATGTGCTCGCCGAACGCTTTGGGCTGTTCGACCGGTTCTTCGTGAACGCCGAGTCGAGCCCCGACGGCCACAACTGGTCGATGGCCGCCTACACCACCGACTATCTGCAGAAGACCGTTCCGTCCAACTACTCGCAGCGCGGGCGCACGTACGATTACGAGGGGACCAACCGCGGCTACGGCGCCGACGCCGTCCCCGACGACGACGTCGCCGAGCCGGCCAGCGGCTACCTGTGGAACCTCGTGCAGGCCAAGGGACTCTCGTTCCGCAACTACGGCGAGTTCGTCGTCCCCCCGGACATGAAGGGGCCGCTCCCCGCCGGCTATCGCGGCAACAAGCCCTTTCTGGAGGCCCATACCAACGGCGCCTTCCCCGGCTACAACCTCGACATCCCCGACCAGCGCCGCGCCGACGTCTACATCGCCGAGCTGCAGGAGTTCGTGAAGCGCGGCAGCATGCCGGCG
This sequence comes from Gemmatimonadota bacterium, assembly GCA_027346425.1. Classification (GTDB taxonomy): domain Bacteria; phylum Gemmatimonadota; class Gemmatimonadetes; order Gemmatimonadales; family Gemmatimonadaceae; genus SCN-70-22. The sequence continues at coordinate 3,317 of DAIESF010000347.1, forward strand.
CTCTCCATCGTCAGGCTACCTAACGACCATACCGCCGGTGCGCGCCTGGGCGCCCACACCCCGCGCGCCTACATGGCCGACAACGACCTCGCCCTCGGCCGCATCATCGAGGCGCTGTCGCGATCCCCGTTCTGGCGCAACACCGCCGTCTTCATCCTCGAGGACGACGCCCAGAACGGTCCCGATCATGTCGACTCGCATCGCTCCCCCCTCCTCGTCGTGTCGCCGTGGAGCAGGACCGGCGTGCACCACCGGTTCGCCAACACCACCGACGTCCTCGCCACCATGGAGGAAATCCTCGGACTCGGCGCCATGTCGCAGTTCGACTTCTACGGGCGTCCGCTGCGCGACATCTGGACCAGTACGCCCGACCTGCGCCCCTACGTCGCCCTGCACCCGTCCACCCCGCTAAACGAGCGCAACACCGCAGCCAATACGCACCCCGCCGATGCCCGGGCCAGTGCCCGGCTCGCCCTCGAGATCGAGGATCAGGCCGACGAGGAGATCTTCAACCGCGTGCTGTGGCGGACCATTCGCGGGCGCAACGAACCGTATCCGGGAGTCCGTCGGATCTCGGGACAGGAATTGCGGCTGGCGGAGCTGGCGCGCTAGGAGGTCAGACGCGTTCGGCGCCGCCCGCTAGACACCGCCGACTTCCGCCGGCGCGTCGTGCGGCAGCCGGTCGCGCGTCGAGAGCAGGTACTCGATCGCGTCGGCCAGGTGCTCCTCGGCGATGTGGTGATCACCGCGCTCCACCCGCAGCCGATGCGCCTTCATGAGGACATCGGCGGCGCGGAACCCGTCGGGGACCTCGAACTTGTAGCACGCCAGTTCCACCTTGAGCCCGTTCGGGTCCTTCATGTAGATCGATTTCATGAAGCCGCGGTCGCGCTCATAGAATTCGATCCCGTGGTCGCGCAGGCGTGCCGGTGCCAGGGCAAACGTTGCGCGTGAGACGTTGAAGGCCAGGTGATCCACGCACCCGATCTCGCGCGGCGCCGGACGCACCGCGTCCTCGCGCGACTCGTTGGTGAAGACCGTCAGCAGCCGCCCGTCCCCCGGGTCGAAGTAGAGGTGGCTCTCGTCAGGCTTGCCCAGGTTCGGTTGCTCGAAGATGAAGGGCATCCCCAGCACCCCTTCCCAGAAGTCGATCGCACTCTGCCGGGTCGACCCGACGATCGTGGTGTGATGGACTCCCTGCACCTGAATCTTCTTCATGGCTCCCCTCGCGGTTGGAGACGGCGCGCCTCCGGCCAAGTTGTCCGGCCGCGGAACCGGAGGCA
>DAIESF010000353.1 GCA_027346425.1 Gemmatimonadota bacterium
CCGGCTCATCAACTACATCTCGGTGCGCGCCGCGCTTGCCGCGGTCACTGCGCTCCTCCTGTCCTTCCTCATCGGTCCGATGATCGTGCGACGCCTGCGAGCCATGCGCGTGCGTCAGGTGATTCGCGAAGGGACGCCGGACACGCACCAGTCGAAGGGGACGACGCCGACGATGGGCGGGCTCATCATCCTCGCCTGCTCGATCATTCCCACCTTGCTCTGGACGCGACTGGACAACCGCTACGTCCTCCTGGCCCTCCTGGTCACGGTGTGGATGGGCGGGATCGGCTTCCTCGATGACTATCTCAAGCTCAAGCAGAAGCGGGAGGGGAAGAAGAACGAGGGATTGGTCGAGCGCTACAAGCTGGCGGGGCAGGTCTCCATTGGCCTCCTGTTCGGGTTCATCCTGTGGAAGTTCCCGGTGTCGACCCTTCCGGGGGCGTCGACGACGTTGCCGTTCGTGAAGTACGTGCTCATCGTACCGGCAACGGCCGGCTTGTCGTGGCTGTACGTGCCGTTCACCACCTTCATCTTGACCGGCACCAGCAATTCGGTGAACCTGACCGACGGCCTCGACGGCCTCGCGGCGGGGCTCGCGGCGATCGCCATCGTTACCTTTGCCTTGTTCGCCTACGTGATGGGACGCGTCGATGCCAGTGCGTACCTGCAGCTCTTCTACCTGCGCGGTGCGGGCGAGCTGGCGGTCTACTGCCTCGCACTCGCCGGCGCGTGCGTGGGCTTCCTCTGGTACAACACGCATCCGGCGCAGGTCTTCATGGGCGATACTGGATCGCTCGCCCTCGGCGGGGCGATCGGCGCGATCGCCATTCTGCTCAAGAGCGAGTTCCTGCTCCTCTTCATTGGCGGGGTCTTTGTCGCCGAGACGGTATCGGTCATCGTCCAGCGCACCGTCTTCAAGCTGCGCCGTCGGCGGCACGGGCTCGAGTACGCGCAGTCGCATCGCGTCTTCCTCCGCGCCCCGCTACACCATCATTTCGAACTCAAGGGGTGGAAGGAGACGCAAGTCGTCGTGCGCTTCTGGATCCTCGGGATTCTCTGCGCGTTTGTCGCGCTCACCACGCTGAAGCTGCGCTAACCCTGCTCCGGACCTGTGATGACTGCTTCCTACGACTGGACGCGCGGCGACATCGCCGTGGTGGGACTGGGGCGGAGTGGCGTCTCGGCCACCACCCTACTGCGCCGCCTCGGGGCACGGGTCTATGCCTCCGATGCAGGGACATCGGCGGAGCTCGCGTCGCAGGGTGACGCCCTTCGGTCGCTCGGCGCCGACGTGCAGGTGGCGGGACATGACCTCGCCCGGATCGCCCAGGCCTCCCTCGTCGTCACCAGCCCCGGCGTCGCACCGGATGCTCCGCCGCTCGCCTCGGCACGCGGTGCCGGGGTCCCGATCATCAGCGAGATCGAGCTCGCCCTCGCCGTGATGCCAGGGCTGCGATACGTCGCGGTCACCGGAACCAACGGGAAGTCGACAGTCACGGCCCTGGTCGCCCACCTGCTGCGCAGTGTTGGAGTCGAGGCCGAAGCTGCCGGGAACATCGGGACGCCGCTTTCCGAACTGGCGTTGCGCCCGTCACCGCCGCCCTGGGTCGCGCTCGAGGTGTCCTCGTTCCAGCTCCACGACACGCCGTCGATCGACCCTGCCGTCGGCGTCCTGACGAACCTCGCGCCGGATCATCTCGATCGGTACGCGAGCGTCGACGCGTATTACGCCGACAAGGCGCTCCTCTTCCGGCACGCCACGCGCACCTCGCAGTGGGTGGTCAACGCCGACGATCCCGCGTCGATGGCGATGGTGAAGGCGTTCCCGGGAGTGCAGCACCGCTTTGCCACGTCGGGACGCCTGAGTGACGGCTTCCTCGGGGGGAAAGGGAAGCAGCACCTCATCGTGCGTGACGAGTCGTTGCTCCTGCGCAGCGAACTCCCGCTCCTGGGTGACCACAACGTGGCCAATGCCCTTGCCGCCGCGTTGGCGGTGATGGCAACCGACGATGCACACGAAAGCCTCGACGATCGCGCCCGGCTGGCCGCGGGGCTTCGCTCGTTCCGCGCGCTCCCACACCGCCTCGAGCCCGTGGCGGAGGTGAAGGGGGTCCTCTGGGTCAACGACTCAAAGGCGACCAATGTCGCGTCGGCACGGGTGGCGATCGACAGCATGACCCGCCCGACCATCCTCTTGCTGGGTGGGCGGCACAAGGGTGAGCCGTACTCCTCGCTCATCGATGCCATTGCTCGTCACTGCCGGGTCGTATTCGCCTATGGCGAGGCGGCCCCGATCATCGAGCACGACCTGGCGGGGCGCGCGGCCGTGCAGCGCATCGAGGGCGGCTTTGACGCGGTCATGCGGCAGGCGCACGCGCTCGCGCGTCCCGGCGATGCCGTGTTGCTGGCCCCCGCCTGCTCGAGTTTCGACATGTTCAAGAATTACGAGGAGCGAGGCCGCGCGTTCGCCGCGGCGGCGAAGGGGGAAGGCTGATGCACGATCCGATGCAGGTGCGCGAGCGGTGGGCGATGGGGGCCGAGGCGCGCGCCCTCGTCCTCGTCACGGCGGTCCTGACGGCCTTCGGGCTGGCGACGCTGTACAGCGCCAGTGCCTTCGTGGCCATGCAGGCCGACCACGATTCGTCGTACTACCTGCTCAAGCAGCTGGCGGGGGTAGGGGTCGGCATGGTCGCCTTTGCACTCGCCGCCAAGTTCGACGCTGACCGGTTCGAGAAGCTGGCCTGGCCACTGATGGCGGTCACCATCTTCCTGATGCTACTGACGGTCCTCCCCTTCACCAAGTCGATTGCCCCCTCGGTCAATGGCTCACGGCGGTTTGTCTTCGGGGCATCGGTGCAACCCTCGGAGCTGGGCAAGCTCGCGGTCGTGGTGTGGACGGCCATGCTCGTGCTGAAGAAGGGCGACCAGATGCGGCGGCTGACCAAAGGGCTCCTTCCGTTCCTCGTGGTCGTCGGCGTCCTCGACCTCCTGGCGTTCTTCCAGCCGGACCTCTCCGTGGCGATGATGTTCACCCTCCTGATGGGGATCATCCTGTTTTCCGCCGAGGTCCGCGTCGGGCACTTCATCCTCCTCGGAATCCTCGCCGCGCCGCTCCTCTGGCACGAGATCGAGAAGCGACAGTATGCCATGTCGCGCCTCCTCTCCTTCATGGGGTCGGGTGACGCGCCGGAGGCCATCAACTTCCAGCTGCGCCAGTCGCTGATCGCCGTCGGGTCGGGCGGGCTCCTCGGCAAGGGGTTCAGCCAGGGACTGCAGCAATACGGATGGGTTCCGTTTGGCTACAACGACTTCATCGGGAGCAACATCGGCGAGGAGTGGGGATTCCTCGGCATTACGTGCATCGTCCTGATCTTCTCGCTGTATACCTGGTTGGGGTTCCGCATCGCGCGCCAGGCGCGCTCACGCTTTCTGCAGTTGGTGGCGATCGGCCTCACCTGCACCACGTCCATCACCGCCTACCTTCACATTGGGGTGGTGATCGGGCTCCTCCCGACGACGGGGCTCACCCTGCCATTTGTCTCCTTCGGCCGATCGAACCTGCTGCTCAGCTTCGTCCTGACCGGGATCCTCGTGAATATCGGGAGCACGAAGGAGCGAGTGTACGGCGCGGCGGCGACCGCCCCGGCGTAGGAGCGCGCGATGCGGGTCCTTTTCACCGGTGGTGGTACTGGCGGGCATCTTTACCCGGCGCTCGCCATCGCGCGCGCCCTGGTGCGACTACGCCCCGACGTGCGCGCGCACTTCGTGGGGGCCACGCGCGGTATCGAGCGGGTGATCCTCCCGGACACCGAGTTCCCGCACACCCTTCTCGACCTGCACCCGGTGTATCGGTCGGCGCCGTGGCGCAATTGGCGCACGGCCGCGGGGCTGGTGCAGGGGTGGCGCCGCCTCTCGGCCATGGAACGCGAGGAGCGCGCGCGCCTAGTCGTTGCGACGGGAGGCTATGCGGCGTCGGGGGCGTTGGCCTTTGCCGCCTCGCATCGCATCCCGTACGTCGTGCAGGAACAGAATTCCTTTCCCGGCAAGACCGTGACCCTCTTCGCGCGCTGGGCGCGCGAGCTGTACCTGGGCTTTCCCGAGGCGGCCCGCGGGCTCCCCGCTGCGGTGCGCGCGCGGGCGATCGACACCGGTAATCCCATCGAGTCGCCCCCGTCCGTGCGTCCCGACCGGGTGATGCAGAAGAAAGTTTGGGGGTTCGATGCATCGGTGGGATTCGTCGTCCTGTTGTTTGGAGGGAGCCAGGGGTCGGCGGCGCTGAACGCGCTGGTAGACGGGTGGATCGCGCAGGGGCTTCCGGCGGGGGTCGGGGTGATCTGGGGGACGGGACGCGAGCACTACGATCGTTACGCTGCGCGAGCCAGTGCGCGTGTGGCGGTGCGCCCGTATCTTGCTCCGATCGCCGACGCGTATGCGTGCGCCGACCTGGCTATCGCGCGCGCCGGCGCGATGACCACCGCCGAGCTGTGCGCGTGGGGGATCCCGATGTTCCTCGTCCCGCTCCCGACGGCGGCGGCCGATCATCAAACGGCGAATGCACGGGCGCTGGAGCAGGCTGGGGCGGCCCGGTGGGTCGCGAAGCGCGACGCGACCCCGATGCACCTGGGGGCGGTGGTGACCGAGGTACTGGGCGACGCGGCGCTTCGTGCGCGCTGGTCTGCCGCCGCCATGGCGCGCGGGCGCCCGGACGCCTCTGCGCGAATCGCCGAGCGACTCTCGGTGCTGCTCGGCCCCCCCGAGCGTTTGCCTTGAGCGGCGTTTTCACGCCTCGCTACATTCCGCAGACGATGCGTCTTCTCGACACGACCGATCCCCGGCCGGTGCACTTCGTCGGCATCGCCGGCGCTGGCATGAGCGCCCTCGCCGAACTGTTCGTTAGGCGCGGGGTGGCCGTCACGGGGTGCGACGCCGTGATCGAGGGGGCCGGCGACCTCCAGCGCCTGAGGGTGAGGCTGTACGAAGGGCACGCACCGGGACATGTGGCCGGGGCCCGGGCCCTCGTCATCACCTCGGCCATGCGACGCGACCATCCGGAAGTCGAGGCGGCCCGCGCTGCCGGAATCCCCATCGTCCGCCGCGCCGAGGCGCTGGGGGAGGCGGTGCGCGGGGGGACGCTGGTCGCGGTGGCCGGGACGCACGGGAAGACCACCACCACGGTGATGACCACCGAGGCGCTCACCGCCGCCGGATTGCATCCGACGGGCATCGCCGGCGGACGCGTCGGGAGTTGGGGCGGGAACCTCCGCTACGACGGAGAAGGGCTCTTCGTGGTCGAGGCCGACGAATACGACCGCTCGTTCCTCGCCCTTGCCCCATCGGTCGCCGTGGTCACCAACGTCGAGGCCGATCATCTCGACATCTATCGCGACCTCGCTGATATCTGCCAGGCATTCGAGGCGTTCCTCGCCCCCGCGCGAGCGATCGTGATCTGCAGTGACGACGCGGGCGCCCGCTCGCTTGACGTCTCGACCGGCGCGCAGGTGCTGCGGTACGGCACCATGGCGAAGGACGCCCGCGTGGTGGGGACGCCGGTCACCCGCGGCGACGGGCGCACGGTCGTCGGGGTGGTCTTCGACGGCGAGCCCCTGGGAGAGCTGGTCCTCCGCGTCCCCGGCGTCCACAACGTCCGCAACGCCCTCGCCGCGGTGGCCACTGGCTTGGCGTTAGGCGCCGGGTTCGAGGCGATGCGCCCGGGATTGGAGGCGTTCGGCGGGGTCGAGCGGCGCTTCCAGCGACTGGGGAGCGCCGCCGGCGTAGAAGTCGTGGACGACTACGCCCACCACCCCACCGAAGTGGGAGCGACGATCGCGGCCGCGCGCTCCACGTTTCCCTCGCGCCGCCTGGTGGTCGCCTTCCAGCCGCACCTGTATTCGCGCACGCGCGACTTCGCCGCGGGCTTTGCCGAGGCCCTGGCCGCGGCCGATGCGACCTTCCTCACCGCGCTGTACCCGTCGCGAGAGCAACCCGTCGCCGGCGTCTCGTCGGCGCTCATCGCCGATCGCATGGCGGCGGCAGGGGCCGCGCCGGTGTGGCAGGGGGGGCGCGAGCAGGCTGCGACGGCGCTCGCCGCCTTTGTGCGCTATGGCGACGTGGTCCTGACGATGGGGGCGGGGGATATCACGCGCACGGGCCCCGAGCTGCTGCGCCTGCTTGCCGCTCGGAGCGCGGCGTGAGCGGCGCCCCGGTCGTGGACGGTGCAGGGGGAACGCCCCGGCGGCGCATTCGCCTGCGCTGGTACCTCCTCGTCATCCTGGTCGTCGGTGGCGTGATGGCCAGCACGCCGTGGTGGGGGCATGATCTTGCCTTCTTTAGGGTCCAGCAGGTCGAGGTGCGCGGCGCGCGTTATGCGCGGCCATCCGACATCGCCGCCCGCCTGAAGATCGACACGACCTTTTCCATCTGGGGCGACCTCGACTCGTTGCGCGTTCGCGCCGAGGGGCACCCTCAGGTGCGCTCGGCGCGGATCAGCCGTCGCCTCCCGAGCACGCTGGTCGTCACCGTCAACGAGAACCTCCCGATCGCCCTCGTCCCGGCTGCCACGGGGTTCAAGGCCTACGACGACAGTGGACGCGCACTCCCCCTCGACCCGGCCCGCTGGGGGGTGGACCTCCCGATCGTCCCGCGCGCCGATACCGCCCTCTTTCGGCTCCTCGCGGAAATGAAGGCGGAGTGGCCGGAGTACTATGCCCGAGTGAGCGAAGCCCGGCGCGTCGGGAAGGACGAGGTTTACCTTCAGCTCGTCGACGTCGGGGTGCGGGCCATGCTGGACCTGAGCACCGAGCGCCTTCTCCAGCTATCTTCCGTCGAGGCCGACCTCGCGAAGCGCCACCTGCGTCCCGTCGAGTTCGACCTGCGCTACGAAGACCTCGTCATCGCCCGCCTTCCATGAACGTCGAACGACTGGTTGCAGGACTCGACATCGGATCCGCCAAGACGACGGCGATCATCGCCGAAGTCGTGGGAGACTTGCCGCGGCATCCGGGCATCAAGGTGCTCGGCGTGGGACAGTCTCGCACGACGGGATTGCGACGCGGCGTGGTCGCCGACATCGAGGAGACCACGCAGTCCATCCGCAAAGCGGTGAGCGACGCAGAGCAGATGGCCGGCGCCAAGGTCGATTCGTGCTACGTGGGGATCGCCGGGGAGCACGTCCAGGCGATGATCTCCAAAGGGATCGTCGCCGTGAGTGGCGACGAGATTTCCAAAGGCGATGTCGAACGCGCCAATGCCGTGGCGCGCGCCCAGGCCATCCCGCCCGAGCGCGAACTCCTCCACGCCATTCCACAGGAATACTCGGTCGACAAGAACGAGGGGATTCGCGATCCGATGGGGATGGTGGGGACGCGGCTCGAAACCGAGATGTACCTCGTGACCATCGGGAGCTCCCCCGCGCTCAATCTGCGCAAGGCGGTGGAGCGAGCCGGATACAAGCCGCTGCAGCTGGTGCTGGAGCCGTTGGCCTCGGCGCTGGCCGTGCTCACCGAGGACGAGAAGGAGCTGGGCGTCGTCCTCATCGAGATGGGTGCTGGGACGACGGACATCGCCGTCTTCCACGAAGCCAAGATCCGCCACTTGGGGACGGTGCCGTTCGGTGGAAACTACGTCACCAACGACATCGTGCATGGACTCGGTGTGACGCAGGCCGACGCCGAGCGGCTCAAGGAGCGCTATGGCTGCGCCTACGAGCCGATGGTCGATCCGTCGGAAGTGATCACCCTGCCGAGCACCGTGGCCCAGGGAGATCGGCAGATTCCGCGCGAGCTCCTGGCGCACATCATCCACCAGCGGATGGACGAGATCTACGATCTCGTGATGCGGGACATCGAGGCGGCTGGCTACGCGGGGAAGCTGAGTGCCGGGGTCGTGCTGACTGGCGGAGCGGCCACGCTCCCCGGCGTGTCGGAGCTCGCAGCCGACGTGTTCGGTACGGGCGTGCGCGTGGGGGTGCCCTCGGAGAACCTGAGCGGCCTGGTCGACGCGGTCGAGGCGCCGCGTTTTGCGACCGCGGTGGGGCTCGCCTTGTACGCCGCGAGCCGTGTGGCGTTAGGGAGCGAATCGCCGAGCGGGCGAAAGCTGCAGCTCAACGCACCCAATGTGGACAAGTTGGCGCAGCGGGTGAAGACGTGGCTGCAGGACTTCTTCTAGCAGGAGAGAAGGGGAGCAGGCGATCAGGCGGGAGTATCGTTAGGTATGGCCGGGCGGCGACCACGAGTGGGCGCCGCCCGTTGTGTTACAAAGATGATCTTCTCCCAGCAAATGTGGAGAAACATTGGTCGCACTCGCGACGCGAACGCGGCGCAAAACTTTGCCTTGTGTCACACGTAGCCGGCTGGCGCAAACGCGTTATATTCTGGCGCGAATCGAAGGGCTCGGTGAAGTGCAGTTCGCGTGATGCACGTGTGACGTCACGCGCGTGTGCGGCGTCGAACCTTCGAGCGGTGTCCCCATCACAGTCGGACCATCCTCGCCACACAGAGGAGCTGCGCGCGCCATGATCTTCGAATTCGAGGAGAACGCATCACAGAACGCCCGCATGAAGGTGGTGGGTATCGGTGGCGGCGGTGGGAACGCCGTGAACCGAATGATCGAGGAGCATCTCGAGAGCGTCGAGTTCATTTCGATCAACACCGACTCCCAGGCATTGCTCGCGTCGAAGTCCGACGTGAAGATCCAGATTGGGAAGAAGCTGACGCGTGGCCTTGGCGCGGGAGCCCGACCCGAGATCGGGCGCCAGGCGATCGAGGAGAACCGTGACGAGGTCGGGCGTGTGCTGCAGAGTGCCGACCTCGTCTTCGTCACGTGTGGCATGGGCGGCGGGACGGGCACGGGGGCGGCGCCGGTCGTCGCCGAGTTGGCCAAGGAAGCGGGGGCGCTCACCGTCGGCATCGTGACCAAGCCCTTCCTGTTCGAGGGGCGCAAGCGGATGCGCCAGGCCGACCAGGGGATCGCCGAGATGCGCAAGCACGTGGACACGATGATCATCGTGCCTAACGAACGCCTCCTCGCGGTGGTCGGGAAGGGGATTCCCTTCCAGGACGCGCTCAAGAAGGCCGACGAGGTCCTCCTCCACGCCACGCAGGGTATCTCGACGCTCATTTCCAAGACCGGGCTGGTCAACGTCGACTTTGCCGATGTGCGCACCGTCATGCAGAACGGCGGTTCGGCGCTCATGGGCACCGGGATCGGGCGGGGCGAGAACCGGGCGATGGAGGCGGCGCAGCAGGCCATCTCGTCGCCGCTGCTCGACAACATCTCGATCAACGGGTCGAGCGGCGTCCTGCTCAACATCACCGGTGGCGGCGACCTGACCCTTGGCGAGGTGACGCAGATCTCCGAGATCGTGCACGACGCCGCGGGCGACGACGCCGAGATCATCTTCGGCGCCGTGTCGGAACCGGCGATGCAGGGAGAGATCCGCGTCACCGTGATCGCCACTGGTTTCGACAAGGCATTGGGGCAAACGGGGACGGTGGTCAACATCCCCCTGAGTCTCGGGCACGGGGCGTCGTCGCCCGCGGAACGTCTGGTGGCGCAGGGGGGTATTCCCGTTCCGCGCCCGATTCCGGCGGCTGCGGCACAGGCGGCGCCGACTCCGAACGTGATTCCGATCACGCAACGCCAGGCGAACGGATTGCGTACTGTGCATGGCGCCCAGCCGCCCCGTGCGGCCGTACCTAACGATCCCAATCGCCGTTTTGCTCCGCCCCCGGCGCGTGGTCAGGAAGAGATAGATCCGATGGATATTCCGACCTTTATCCGGAGACAGATGGATTGAGCGGCTGGCGCGCTCGGCTCGGGGTTTACACGGCGGTGGCGCTCCTCACATGGGGCGCCATCGCCGTCATGCGTCCGATCCCGGAGAAGCGCGCGGGTGAGGTCCTCACCGGCGTGCGTACCCCCACCTGGCTCGAGCACGTCGACTCGCTCTCGCGTGGCGAGACGCTGAGCGGGTTGCTCTCGCGCGGGGGGCTCTCCAGCGAGGAGGCCTCGCGAGCGCTCGACGCCGCCAGCGTCATCGATCCCCGACGCGTCCCGGCCGGGATGCGGGTGACGCTCGGCGGACACGAAGGGAGTTCGCCGAGCAAGATCGTCTTCCAACTGGCGATCGACCGCCTGTTGCACCTGACGAAGACGGACAGCGGGTGGGTCGGGCGTGAGGAGCGCCTGCCGTGGACAACCGACACCCTCGTCGTGCGGGGCGAGATCGCGCGCTCATTGTATGACGCCTTCGATGACGCGGCGTCGTCGCTCCCGCCAGGTGCGCGTGCCGAACTGGCGTGGACCGTGGCCGACATCTACGAATACCGGCTCGACATGAGCCGCGACCTTCAGCCCGGCGACGCGTTCACGGTGCTGTTCGAGCGCGAACTCGGGCCGCGGGGAGTGGTGCGCGTGGGGCGCGTGCTCGCCGCAGACTATACGTCGGGGCGCACGACGATCGATGCCATTCGCTACGAGGGGAGCGACGGGAAGGGGCGTTACTACGATGCCACCGGAAAGTCGCTGCAGGCGATGTTCCTCCGCGCCCCGGTCGAGTTCCGGCGCATTTCCTCGGTCTTCGGGATGCGGCGCCACCCCATTCTTGGCGTGTGGCGCGCGCATCGCGGCACCGACTATGCCGCGTCGTCGGGAACACCGGTGCGCAGCATCGGCGACGGCATCGTCGTGCACGCAGGACGGATGCGCGGCTATGGCAACGTCGTCGACGTTAGGCATGCCAATGGCTTCGTCTCGCGCTACGGCCACCTGCGCGGCTTCGCGCGCGGGGTGCGCAGCGGCACCCGCGTCGCGATCGGCGAGACGGTGGGCTATGTCGGGATGACCGGACTGGCCACGGCCCCGCACCTGCACTTCGAGGTCCTGGTGCGTGGCGTCCAGCAGAATCCGCGCACGGCGCTGGCCAGCACCGGCGGGGCACCGCTCGCGTCGGCCGATCGGCCGGCCTTCGATCGCATGCGCGAGACGTACCTGGGAATGCTGCAGCGGGCGTCGACGCAGCTGTCCGACTCCAACTGACCACTCTCCAGCGTCCGCCGCACCTCGGGCGTAGATTCCCGTCATGATCTCCTGGTTGATCGCCCTCGCCGCCGGTGCGGCCGGCGCCGGTGCGGCGTACGTGCGCGTGCGCGCCGATCGACGCCTCGTGCCGGCGGTGCTGCGAGCTGTTTCCGTGACGTGCCTGGTGGCGCTCGCCCTCGATGCGGTGATTGGGGCGAGCCGCGTTCCGCCGCCGCTTGTCGCGCTCGATGTCTCGGCGTCGTGGGGGAGGGGGCGGGACACCGCTGCCTTCGCCGCCGCGGCGCGCGCGGCGCGCAAGGAAGCCGGCGACTCGCTCTTCGTCTTCGGCGATTCGCTTCGTCATGGCGGCGGGGTGGTGACGAGTGCCGACCAGGCCTCGCGCGTGCGCCCGGCGGCGGAGCGGGCCATGGCGGCCGGGCGACCGCTGGTCGTCTTCACCGATGGCGAGATCGACGATCCAGATGCGCTTCGCGCCGTCCCCGCCGGTTCGCGGGTGGTGATCGGCCCTGCCGCCATTGGGAGCGATGCGGCGGTGGTCGATGTGCGGGCGCCGCGTGTTGCCGCCGCAGGCGACACGGTGGACGTGCGCGTCACCGTGGCTGGCGGGAGTGGCGGGGCGTCGGCCGGGACCTTGCGGCTCGAGTTGTCGGGGCGCCGGGTGGCCTCGCTTCCGTTCGAGGCGCTCCCGCCCCAGGGGGAGCGGGCGGTGACGATGAAGTTCGTCGCCCCCATGGGGACGGCGCCGGCCGAACTTCGGGCGGTGATCGAGACCAGGGGTGATGTCGAGCC
>DAIESF010000367.1 GCA_027346425.1 Gemmatimonadota bacterium
TGGTGGTCGCGAGCCTCCGGGGGACGGGGTCCCCGGAGGCTCGCGTGCGTTACACGGGGCGCCCGCCGGCGGCTCGCGCCCCCGCCGCTCCCTCACCACGCCGTACTGCTCCCGATACTTTTGGGAGTGCCGACCGCCGCCCCCTCCCTCCGCCGCGACCTCCTCGCCCTCGCGCTCCTCGGCGTGGCCTTCCTCGCCGCGCATCAGGTCGGGCTGCGCACCATCACCCCGCTCGGCCCGATCTCACCGCTGTGGCCTCCGTCCGGGGTTCTGCTCGGCGCCTTCGTCCTCCTCCCGCGCCGACTGTGGGGGTGGGCGCTCCTGGTCGTCGTGGTCGCCGACGTGCTCTCCACTTCCCTTGTCGGCGTACGAATCCTGGTGGGGCTCTCCTACCTGGGCGCGTCCCTGATCGAGCTGATGATCGCGCTCTGGCTGCTGGATCGCCTGACCGGCTTGGCGCTCACGTTTCAGCGGGTTCGCGATACCTTCGCCCTCCTCACCGCCGCCGCCGTCGGCGCCGCAGCCAGTGGAATTGTGGCGGCGTGGATCGCCGCCTCCACGAGCGATGCCGACTTCGCCGGAAGCTTCGGAACCTGGTGGGCGTCCGATGTCCTGGGGATACTCCTGCTCACCCCCCTCATCATCGCGTGGACGCGCGGCGGGAGGAGCTGGCGGCGAATCCCGAAGAGCCGCGTGCTGGAAGGCGCCCTCTTCCTCACCTTCTGGATCTTCGCCAGCACCCGGATCTTCCATGGCGACCTCCGTATCGGGTGGCTCCGTCCACACCCATACATGCTCGCCTCGCTGATGGTCTGGGCCTCCTTCCGCCTCGGGATCCGCGGCGTGACGGCGGCCATGACCAGCGTCGCCTTTATCGCCGTGACGGTCGTCCTGCGTGGGACGCCGACCTTCCCGCTCGGCGGCGGAAACCTGGCCGAACAGCTCTTCGTGGTGCAGGTCTTCCTCGTCGTGATGGGGGTGACCGGGCTCCTGCTCGCCTCGGCACGCTCCGAGGGACGCACGGCCACGGTGGAGGCGCGCGAGTACGCCGAGCGGCTGCAGGTCATCGGAGACAACATCCCGAACGGCGTGATATACCAGGTGGTGCGAGAGCTTGATGGCACCCGGCGCTTCCTGCACGTCAGCGCGAACGTGGAGCGCGTGGTGGGGGTCAAGGCCGCCGATGTCTTGCGCGATCCGACGACCTTCTACCATTTGTTTCCCGAGGAGGATCGCGCCCGCATCGCCGCCGCCGCCGAGGCGACCGCGCGAGACCTTTCCGTCTTTAGCGTCGAGGCGCCGATCGTGCGACCTGACGGGGTCAGGCGGTGGATCCACATCTCCTCGACCCCGCGCCGCCTCGACGACGGGCGCGTCGTCTGGGACGGGATCCAGACCGACACGACCGATCGCCGCCTGAGCGAGGACCGCCTGCGACACGCCAACCGGGCTCTGCGCACGATCAGCAACTGCAATCAGGTCCTCGTCCGCGCCCAGTCCGAGGGAGAGCTGCTCCACGAGATCTGCCGGGTGATCGTCGAGGATGGCGGCTACCGGCTTGCCTGGGTCGGCATTGCCCTCGACGACGAAGCGCACCACGTGAATCCGGTCGCGCACTGGGGTTACGAGGCCGGTTACCTCGAGGGGCTGGGCATCACCTGGAGCGACACGCCGCTCGGACGCGGCCCGACCGGGACGTCGATTCGCACCGGACAAACGGTCGTCTGCCAGGATTTTCTGACCGATCCGGCCATGACGCCGTGGCGCGAGGACGCGATCGCGCGGGGTTATCGCGCCTCGATCGTCGTGCCGTTGCGCGAGGGGGCGCACGTTTTCGGGGCGCTCTCCGTCTATGCCCCGGAAGCAGGCGCGTTCGACGCCGACGAGATCGCCCTCCTGACCGAGCTGGCCGACGACCTGGCGTACGGCATCATGGCCCTCCGCGCGCGCGTCGAGCACGCCCGCGCCGAAGGGGCGCTGGCAGCCAGCGAGGAGCGGTTCCGGCAGCTGGCGGAGAACAGCCGCGAGATCTTCTGGATGATGGACGCCCGCACCGCGCAGACGCTCTACATCAGCCCTGGGGTCGAGCGGCTGTATGGTGTCTCGGCCGAGACGCTGGTCCGGTCGCCCGAAGTCGGGCTCGAGCTCATACACCCCGATGACCGGGCGCGCGTGATTCGCGCGTGGGACACGGTCGTGGCCGGAGGCGAGTATGACGAGGAGTACCGTCTCGTGCAGCCGGGTGGCGTCATCCACTGGGTACACGCCCGCGCCTTCCCCGTGCGTGACACGAGCGGGGCGATATACCGCGTGGTCGGCGTCACCGACGACATCACCGCCCGCAAGCAGATCGAGGAGCAACTCCGTCAGGTGCAAAAGCTGGAGGCCATCGGGCAGCTGGCCGGCGGTGTGGCGCACGACTTCAACAACATCCTCGCCGCCATCATGATGCAGGTGGGGATGGCCCGCGCGCTGCGCGGCCTCCCGCCCGAGGCCGCGGAGCTCCTGCAGGACCTGCAGGCCTCGGCGCAGCGCGCCGCCAACCTCACGCGGCAACTCCTCGTGTTCGGGCGCAAGCAGGTGATGCAGGAGCGCCGGGTAGAGCTCAACGAGCTCGTGGCCGACCTGGCGAGGATGCTGCGCCGGGTCGTCCCCGAGAATATGCACCTGCAGCTGACGATGCACCCGCGGGCCCTCATGGTGCAGGCCGATCCGGGGATGCTCGAGCAGGTCGTGATGAACCTGACCGTCAACGCCCGCGACGCGATGCCGCACGGCGGCGTGCTCCAGATCGAGACCTTTACCCGCGACCTCTCCGTCGACGACGTGCGCCCCTTCCCCGGCGTAGCGCCGGGGGCCTTCAACGGCGTGCGGGTGCGCGACACGGGGATGGGGATCGCTCCCGAGCATCGCGCCCATATCTTCGAGCCCTTCTTCACGACGAAGGAGCCGGGCAAGGGGACGGGGCTGGGACTTGCGACCGTCTTCGGGATCGTGCAGCAGCACCACGGGGTGATCCTGGTGGAGAGCCAGGAGGGGCACGGCACCACGATCGAAGTCCTCCTCCCGGCGTTGCAGCCGGCGGTGGCCGTCCCGGCCGAGCCGGCGCCGGCCCCGCTGCCCGCCCCGCGCGGGGCGCAGGTGATTGTCGTCGTCGAGGACGACGCGCCGGTGCGCGAGATGACGCGACGCGTCCTCGAGCAGAGCGGCTACCGCGTGCACGTGGCCCGCAGCGGACGGGAGGCGCTCGAGCAGTGGGACCGCTATGACCCACCACCCCAGTTGCTCCTGACAGACCTGGTCATGCCCGACGGCGTCGGCGGCGTCGAACTCGCCGCCCGGCTGCAGCAGCGGCACCCCACCCTGCGGGTCGTCTACGCCAGCGGGTACGACCCCGACCACGGCACCCACGAAGTACACCTCGAGCCGGGGGTGAACTTTCTCCAGAAGCCGTCGACGCCGCGCGAGATCCTGCAGGTGGTGGGGCAGATGCTGGCGGCTGACTGAGCGCTGACGGAGCGCAGACTGAGCGCTGACGGAGCGTCGAAGACGAGGGCGGCGCACCGGCACCGCCTCGGGAGGCGCCCCCGCCCCTTTTCCGAGCGGCCGGCGATATCTTCGAAGCGCGGCGCCCTCGTCCACCGCTGGCGCCCCGTCCCCGCTGAGCCCCCGACCCGGAGCACGTCGTGCGCACGTCGATCGAACGAGAACCCACTGTGGACACCGCCGCCGCGGCCACCATCGCCGCGATGCGCAGCCAGGAGTTCGCCCGCCTCGACGCCGACCGCCATGTCTACGTCGACTTCACCGGCGGAGGCCTCTACGCCCAGTCCCAGGTCGATCGGCACGCCGAACTCCTGCGGACCGGAATCTTCGGCAACCCGCACTCGCTCTCCCCCGCCTCCACCCACGCCAGCGAGCTGGTGGAGCGTGCGCGCCGCCGCATCCACGACTACTTCCGCGCCGATCCCGACGAATACGTCGCGATCTTCACCGCCAACGCGAGCCACGCCCTCAAGCTGGTCGGCGAGGCGTACCCGTTCACGGCCAACGACCGCTTCCTGCTCACCTTCGACAATCACAATTCGGTCAACGGGATCCGTGAGTTCGCGCGCACCCACTGCGCTCCCACGACCTACGTCCCGCTGGGACCCGAGCTGCGCATCGAGGACGAAGCGCTCGAGCGCGAATTGGCCGCTCGCCCCTCGGGCAGCAATTCGCTGTTTGCCTATCCGGCCCAGTCCAACTTCTCGGGGGTACAGCATCCGCTGGAGTTCATCGAGCGCTCGCAGCAGGCCGGGTGGGACGTCTTTCTCGATGCCGCCGCCTTCGCCCCGTCCAACCGCCTCGATCTCTCGCGCTGGCATCCCGAGTTCGTCTCGCTCTCGTTCTACAAGATGTTCGGTTACCCCACGGGAATCGGGGCGCTCATCGCGAAGCGCACGGCGCTGGCCAAGCTCCATCGTCCCTGGTTCGCCGGCGGGACGATCTCCGTCGCCTCGGTGCAGGCCGATCGCTTCCTCTTCGCCGAGGGAGCGGCTGCCTTCGAGGACGGGACGCTGGATTACCTGGGGATCCCGGCCATCGAGTTCGGCTTCGACGTGCTGGAGCGCGTGGGGATCGAGCACGTGCACGACCACGTCAGCGTCCTCACCGAGCGCGCGCTGGCCGGTCTGTCGGCACTGCGGCACGCCAACGGTGCACCGGTCCTGCGCATCTTCGGTCCCGCGACCACCGAACGGCGCGGCGGGACGATCGCCTTCAACTTCTATCGCGCCGACGGCTCGCTCGTCGACCACCGCCAGGTCGAGGCCAACGCCGCCGCCCAGCGCATCTCGCTCCGCACCGGGTGCTTCTGTAACCCCGGCGCCGGCGAGACGGCGCTCCGCCTGTCGCGCGGCGAGATCGAGCGCTGCTTCCCCACCGATGCGTTAGGCGGCGGCTTCGAGCCGTTCCGCCAGTGCATCGACCCCACCAAGGGGACCGGCGCCGTGCGCGTCTCCTTCGGGCTGGCCTCGAACACCCCCGACGTCGACGCCGTCCTCGCCTTCGCGCGGACGATGGTCGATCGTTAGCGCCTGACGGTCACCCAGCGGCGCACCATCCCGAACGTCGCCGCCTGCGGATTCGCCGCCAGCACTTCGAGCGCATAGCTCCCGGCGTCGGGCGCCTCGATTTCGCCGGAATAGGTGCTCGCCTCGCCCGCGTAGGACAGCTTTCCCTCGCGGACGACCTTGCCGTCGTGCACCAGCCGGGCCACGACGTCGCCCACCTCCCACATCCCTCCCTGCTGCGTCGGGCACGAGCAGAGCATCCGCACGCGAGCGCGCACCGTCACCTTCGACGACGATGCCATCGACGCCGTGGTGTCGGGGGCGAGGATGTCGATGATGTAGCCGTGCATCTCCAGCACGATCCCGTCGCCGGTGACGTCGCGCCCCGGGAACAGCCAGAGACGCTTCGACGACCGCGCCATCTGGTCCGGGTAGTTGAGCGGCCCCTCGGCGGTGACCTCGACCATCGTCGGCTCGGACAGGGTGATCGACGTCTCGTACTTCGCGCCGTCGCTGGCCGTGTAGATCGCCTCGCCGCGCGTGTGCGGCTCCTGCATGATGCGCCTGGTGTCGCCCGTGCCGCCGTCGTGCCGCCCTTCCGCGAGGATGCGCCCGGTCGACGCGTCGCGAATAGTGACGCGAACCCCGCCGACCGCGGTGCCGATCAGCTTGGCGTCGTGCGTGACCACGTGGGTCACGATGCGCGTCGACGTCGGCGATTGGGGCGTTGGCGAACCGGAAGAACCAAACGACGCGCAGCCGACGAGTGTGGCGACAACGGCCGCGGTACCGGAAATACGAATAGATAGGGTCATGGGGAGAAGAGATACACACCGGGCCGGGGCGTCAATCGGGAAAACTCGGCAGCGGCTGTGAGGGACTCGGCGCCCACTCCCTTACCGTCGTTCCGCCGCCCGGCTTGATTCAGGAGGAAGGGCGTCCCCAGCCTTCGCCCGAACCGTCGCCCGAACAGTCGCCCGAACCGTCGCCTCGCCCCCCGACGCGCACCGGGCATCGCCACGTCGCCCCATGATGTCCCGCTTCGCTCCGTTTGGCGCGCTGCACGCGTTGACCGTGGCCTCGCTCGCCGGCACCGTGGCGATCCTGTGCGCGATCGGGCACCGACTGCAGGGGACCCCGGCTGCGCGTCGCTATGAGCGCGCCATCGCCCTCCTCGTCGCCGCACTCTGGGTCTCGTACCAGGGGTACGACCTCGTCACCAGCGGCTTCGACCTGCGCTGGTCGCTCCCGTTGCAGCTGTGCGACTTCTCGGCCCTCATCGCCGCGCTCGCCTTCGCCACGCCACACCGTGTGCTGCACGCCCTCGCCTACTTCTGGGGGCTGGCCCTCACCACCCAGGCCGTCATCACACCCGACCTCCTCGGTGGTCCCAACACCCTCGCCTTCTGGGCGTTCTGGCTCTACCACACATTTGTGATCGGGAGCGGCGTGTACGTCGTCGCCGTCCGCCGCTTCCGTCCCCAATGGCGCGACTTGCGGCTGGCGATCGGACTCGGGGCGGCCTACGCCGCGGCGATCTTCGCTATCGACGCGGCGTTCGGCCTGAACTACGGCTACTTCGGACGGGACACCCCGGGACAGCCGTCGCTGATCGACCTGCTGGGACCGTGGCCCTGGCGCGCACTCCTGATGGTCGCGCTCGCGGCAGTGGCCATGACCGTGCTCTGGCTCCCGTGGTGGTGCTCGAGACGCCGGCGCCCCCCTACGGCGCCAGCCGAGTCCCCTTCACCGGCGCCGGCGCCGCCGGCTCCATCTCCGGAAGCTCGCGTGCCATCGTCCCCGTAAGCGCATCGCCGCTCGCATTCAGCGTCCACGTCAGGACCATTTTCTTCTGCGTCTCGACGCCATTCATGTTGAGCGTCGCCATCGGCTCCTGCACGAGGACCGCCCCCGCCGGCGTCATTCGCCCGCCAAACGACGCCGTGGGCGGCTTGGTCCCGTCGGGGCGCGCCGCCGGCTCGATGGTGGCCACCAGCGAGTCGCCATGCTGCATGATGGTTATCGTCGCCGTCCCCATGATGGGCGTCGTTTCCCCGTTCTCCACCCGGCGCCCCGGCTCATACGTAATGCTCCACTTGCCGAGGAGCGGGTTGGCCGACTGCGCCGCGAGCGTGTCGCCGCCGGCGACGAGCGCCGTGAGGACGACCGCGGCCATATACATGCGCCTCATTGATCAATCTCCGTAAGTGTTGAAGGACGACGGTTCGACACATGTAGGGATTCAGGGGTTTACGCCGTCGTCCACGTCGCATCCCAAGTCAGGGGCTCCCCTGCTCAAATGCGTGCACCTGCGAGCACCTGCGAGCACCTGCGTGCACCTGCGTGCACCTGCGTGCCCCACCTTTCCCCGACGGACCCCACGGGTAGACTGTGCGTGTGATTCGTCCCGCACTCCCCCCGTCAGCCCGCGATACCTTCGTCGGACCGCCGTTGACGGCCTGGCCGCTGACGGCGTGGCCGACAACGGGGCTGCGGACGCTGCGGACGCTGCGGGCAGGGTGCCCATCGTGTCGATCGGGGAGATGACGAGGCGTGTCAGGTGACTGAGCGCAGGCAAACGCCCGGCGTGGCCATTCGTCTCCTCGCCGCTGCGATCGTGGCGGTGGCGATCGCGTTGTTGCTGCGCGGCGTTGGCGCACGCGACCGCAACGCACGAAATACCGGGTCGTCCGCCGGCGACGCTCGCCTCCCCAAAGTCGCCCTCATCATCGATGACTTCGGATACGTCGACGAATC
>DAIESF010000370.1 GCA_027346425.1 Gemmatimonadota bacterium
ACGCGCGCGTGGGAAGGCGGGAGAGGCGAGAGAGGCGGGGGGCGGGGGCGGGGGCGGGGGCAAAGGGATGGAGGAGCGGACGGAGATGGACGGCGCGATCGTCATCGTCCCGCCCGGCGGTTGCGCCCCCTACCTGGCCCCGGCCCCGTTGGGGCTGGTCCCGATGGACGAGGAGCTGCGCGAGACGCTGCAGGCGCTTGGTGTGCGCACCGTGGGGGCATTCGCCGCGCTGGCCACCGAGGACGTGGAGCGACGCTGGGGGGAGGGCGGGGTGGCGGCGTGGCGGCTGGCGCGCGGCGAAGACCAGCGGCGCCCGGTCCTCGCCCGTCTCGACGCCCCGCGCGCCGTGGCCACCGAGCTGTCGCCGAGCGTCCCGACGATGGAGCCGATCCTCTTCCTCGTACGGGCAGCACTCGATCGTTTGGTACAGGACCTGGTGCGCGATGGGCGGGCGGCAGCGGTGGTGGCGATCACCCTCTCGCTCGACGATGCACGGGGGGCGCTCCCGACCCCCGCGCGCGCCCACACCGTCACGCGTGAGGTACGCCTTCCGCGCCCGCTGGCCCGTGTGGCCCCGCTGCTGGAGCGGTGCCGGGCGCTGCTGGAGGAGTGGACGCTGCAGGCGCCGGTGTGCGCAGTGACCATGGCGGTGACGGCGACCGCGCCGTTGCAGGGGGCGCAGGGCGAACTGCTCGACCCGGCCTGGCGCGACCCGGCCGCCGCCGACGCCGCCTTCGCCCGCCTCCGGTCAGCGTTAGGCACGGGGGCCATCGTGCGCCCGGTGCTGCGCGACACGCACCGCCCGGAACGGGCCGGGGAGTGGGAGCGGGTGGATGAGGTGGGAGCACCGTCGGGTCTCCCGACCGGCCTCCCGTCCGTTCAACCGGACAGGAAACAGGAGACGGGAGACATTCGACCGGACGGGAGCCGGGAGCCGGGAGCCGGAAGTGCGGCGCTGCGCGCCGCGGGAGCGTCGGTGTATGTGGAGATGCCGCGCGGGCTGGCGCTCGTGCGCGAGCCACCGTCAGGTGCCACCGCCCGCCCGGCCACGCCCCCGCGCGTCACCCTCCCCCACCCCCCAGCGCTCCGCCAGCTCGACCCGCCGGAACGCGCCGAGGTGCGCACCGCCGACGGCGTCCCCGATGGGCCCCCGCGCGCCATCCGCTGGCGGCAGCAGGTCATCACAGTCGGACGCGCCATCGGCCCCGAGCGCCTCACCGGCGACTGGTGGGATGCCGGCTACGCCCGCGACTACTGGCGCTGCGAGGACACCGCTGGCTCGGGCGACCTCGTGATCTACCGTGACTGCACCGCCAGCAACAACGCCTGGTACATCCACGGCTGGTACGACTGAGCAGGTCGTGCTCGCCCCTCGTCTTCTCGTCTTCTCGTCTTCTCGTCTTCTCGTCTTCTCGTCTTCTCGTCTTCTGCCGTTCATCGAACTGCACTGCCACTCCGTCTTCTCCCTCCTCGACGGCGCCTCCGAACCGGAGGCGCTGGTGGCCCGGGCGCAGGCGTTAGGCATGCCGGCCCTGGCCCTCACCGACCACGACGACCTGGGCGGGGCGGTGCGCTTTGCCCAGGCGGCGCGCGAGGCGGGGATCGGCGGGATCCTCGGCTGCGAACTCACCCTCGAGGCGGACGGCGCCCCCTCGCACCTCGTCCTCCTGGCCGAGTCGCGCGCGGGATACGGCAACATCGCCTCACTCATCACCCGCGGCCGCATGGACAACCCGCGCGGGAGCCCGCGCGTCTCGCTCGATACCCTGGCCCGGCACACCGAGGGGATCTTCGCCCTCACCGGGTGTCCCCGCGGCTGGGTCCCGTCGCGCATCGCCACCGGCGACCTCGATGGGGCGTGCGAGGCGGCCGCCACGCTCCTCGACCTCTTCGAGGGGCGCCTGGCCATCGAGGTGTGGGACCATCACCTCCCCGAGGAGCGCGACCTGGTCCGGCATCTCATCCCGCTGGCCAGGTCGTTAGGCGTGCCGTGGGTGGTGACCAACGACGTGCACTACGCCCTCCCCACGGGGCGCATCGTGCACGACGTGCTGTCGGCACTGCGGCACGAGCGCACGCTCGACACGATGGGGCGGCGCCTGCGTCCCAGCGGGGAGTGGTACCTGAAGGGGGCCTCACAGCTGCAACGCCGCTGGCGCGGCGACGCCGCCGGGCTCCGGGCCAGCGTCGCCATCGCCGAGCGGTGCACCTTCCGCCTCGAGGACCTGCGCCCCACGCTCCCGGCCTTCCCCCTCCCCCCCGGCGTGGACGCCGACGAGTACCTCGCGCGACTGGTGGACCAGGGCATGCAGGAACGGTGGGGCGATCGCTGCACCGAGCGGCACCACGCCCAGGTTGCCCACGAGCTGGGCATCATCCGGCGATTGGGGCTGGCGGGGTACTTCCTCATCGTCTGGGACATCGTCCGCTTCGCCCATCGCGAAGGGGTGCTCTGCCAGGGGCGCGGCTCGGCGGCCAACTCCGCCGTCTGCTACTGCCTGGGAATCACCGCGGTCGACCCGATCCGCCTCGAGCTCCTCTTCGAGCGCTTCCTGAGCGACGAGCGGCAGGAGGCCCCCGACATCGACATCGACTTCGCCCACCGCGACCGCGAACAGGTGCTGCAGTACGTCTACGAACGCTACGGGCGCGAGCACGCGGCCATGGTGTGCGAGCAGATCACCTATCGCGGCCGGTCGGCGGTGCGTGATGCGGCGCGTGTGTTGGGCTTTTCTGTGCAGCAGGCCGACGTGCTGAGCGCGCTCAGCGACCGCTTCTCGGCCAGGGCGACGGCCGAGGCGCTGCGCGTGGGGACGCAGCCAGCCGACATGCTGGCCCGCGAATACGATCTCGACCCGCAGAGCGACCGCCCCGGTATTCCCGACGACCCGCGCCGGAAGCAGGAGGAGTGGAGCGCCGAGCAGCTGCTGGCAGAGCGGATGGGGCAAGGGATGGTGCACGGGACGGAGGCGGTGAACCGGATGCGGGAGGAGCGGGCGGCGCACCGGCGGGCACTCGCGAGCGACGCCGGCATACAAGGCACGCCTTCCGCTTCCGATGCGCTGGCGGGCCATGCAGCGGGCGGACCTTCGCCTGTCCCCGACGACCGCCGCCACTCGAAGGGCTACGAACCGTTCGGCAACGCCAACGCCCAGGTCACCCGGCAGCAGAACGCGCGCAACCAGGCGCTGGTCGACCAGCTGGCCGCTGGAGGACGGTCGTTAGGCACGCCGACGCCTCCTCCGCCGTCGGGCCCTCCCAGTCCCAACGTGCCATTCCCCACGCCCCACGCCCCCGAACTCCCGACGCGCGCACCGACGCGCGCACCGGCGCGCGAACCGTCCGCTCTCGCCCCCACCATCCTCGCCCAGGCCGGCCTCGACCCCAACGACCGCCGGGTGCACGTCCTCCCCGACATCGTCGAGGGACTGCACCAGGCGCCGCGCCACCGCTCCATCCACGTGGGGGGATTCGTCCTCACCGCCGAGCCCTTGCGCACGGTGGTCCCCATCGAGCCGGCGTCGATGCCGAACCGCACCGTGATCCAGTGGGAGCGCGACGACCTCGATCCCGTGGGGCTGGTCAAGATCGACTTGTTAGGCCTGGGGATGCTCACGGTGCTGCAGGACTGCCTCAAGTACATCCGGGCGGCGCGCGGGGTAACGATCGACCTGGGGCAGCTCGACATGACGGACCAGGCGGTGTACGACGACCTGTGCGCCGCCGACACGATCGGCGTCTTCCAGGTGGAGAGCCGGGCGCAGATGAACACGCTCCCCCGGCTCAAGCCGCGGTGTTTCTACGACCTGGTGGTGGAGGTCGCACTCATCCGCCCGGGGCCGATCCAGGGGGAGATGGTGCACCCGTACCTGCGCCGGCGCGCGGGCGAGGAAGAAGTGACGTACCCGCACCCCGCGGTGGAACCGATCCTCAAGCGCACGTTAGGCGTCCCGCTCTTCCAGGAGCAGGGAATGCATGTGGCGATCGCCGCGGCGGGGTTCACCCCCGGCGAGGCCGACAACCTGCGGCGAGCGATGGGACACAAGCGGTCGCGCGAGCGGATGGCGGCCATCTGCGAGAAACTCATCACCGGGATGGCGCGCAACGGGATCCCCGAGGACGTGGCACGACGGATCTACAACCAGATCAACGCCTTTGCCGACTACGGCTTTCCCGAATCGCATTCGGCGAGCTTCGCGCTCATCGTCTATGCTTCGGCGTACCTGCGGCACTACTACGCGCCGGAGTTCACGGCGGCGATCCTCAACGCGCAGCCGATGGGGT
>DAIESF010000374.1 GCA_027346425.1 Gemmatimonadota bacterium
TACTTTCGCGTTCACAATAACGCTGACAGCACGATATCGCTTGCGAACATCCTCTTCTTCTCGGCCTTTCCCAACTGGCGGGACTACTCGTCCGCCAATCCGGTGAACAGCTGCTCCACCTTCGCCCCTCTGATGCGAGACCCCGGCGGGGTCTGGGCACAGCGGATCTACCGCTTCCCGCCTGACGCGCGTTCCCTCCGGCCTGGAGAGTCTGCATTGGTGGTCACGGATGCGATCGATCACCGCCGCGTCGCTCCGGATCAGCCGGGTTTCCACGATTTCTCGATGGCCGACTTCGAGTTCATCGGTCGCTCCGACGTTGACAATCCCGCTGTACCGAATGTCGTCAGCGTCGGCCCATACACGCTCGACGTGGACGGGCACGGCTGGATAGCGTACGAAACCAGCCCGATCTACGGTCTGGCGGCACCGCTGGTGCTCGATACGCTCCCCAGGCAGTTCAACGCCGTCTGGTCGGGTGGCTCCGACTTCGTTCGGATTCCGAAGACGGCAGTGCTGGACGTCCTCTCGGCGGATCGCACACAGCCCTCGCTGTATCCTGCGTGCCCGCCAACGCTACTACCGTCGCTCGATGCCGAGACGGCTCGGCTGCTTCCGGGGGCGGGACCGTATTCGTTGCATCGTCGTGTGGCTCGCACGCTACGAAGCGGGCGGGCGATCCTGCAGCGCACGCGTGACTCGGCGGCGGATTGGTACCTCGCCCCGATGACGCCGTTTCAGGTGCCGTGAGCATTCCCAAGCCGCCGCGCGCTAGGCGGACGTGCCATTCGTCCGAGCCAGGAGCGACAGTCGCTTCTTCTGCGCCGAGTCCTGGATGAGTTGCGCGAGTCGCCGCTCCCGCGTCGCCTCCCGCTTGGCGCTCATGACCCACGCGATCGCCGTCCTGCGGTAGCCGGCCGGCTGGGCTTCGAAGAACGTCCACGCAGCCCGGTGTTTCTGGAACGCCTTCGCATACGGTTCGCCGAACGCGGTGGGGCGCCGCTCGTAGGAGTAGATCGACGAACGTTCCTCGCGGCGCTTGGCGAACGCCGCGCGCCCCGCCGGCCGCACGCGCCCCTCGTCTTCCAGCTCACCGAAGCGCTTGATGTTCACCGCGCTCCAGGTGCTCGTCGCCTTGCGCGGCGTGAAGCGGATCGTATAGCGCTCGTCGTCTAACCGTCTCCGGATGCCGTCGATCCACCCGAAGCAGAGTGCCTCGTCCACCGACTGCGGCCAGGTGAGCGTCGGCTTTCCCGTTCCCACCTTGTGGAAGCCGACGATGATCTCCGTGGCCGAGGCGTGATGCCTTTCGAGCCATGTGCGCCACTCGTCGGGGGAGGTGAAGTAGGTCGGGGTCATGGAGGGGGGCGGGGACGCGCGGTGGCCGCGCCCGTAGAGTCGTCAGGCGCATGAACGCGTGAACGCGTCAATGCGCGGAGAGGTCTCGCGTCATCCGCACGAATCGCAGCGGGGTGCCGTCGGGAAGCGTATCGACGACCTGCTCCTCCTCCACGAAGCCGTTGACCGCGTAGAATGGGACGCCCGGCAGGGTGGCCATCAGCTCGAGCCTGCGGAAGCCGGCGGCCATGGCGGCTCGCGTGCAGGCGTCGAGGAGGGCGCGCCCCACGCCGCGGCGCGCCGCCTCGGGAGCGACGAAGAAGGCGCGGATGCGCGCGGCGTCGCGCGACGGGTCGAGGAGGTCGGCGACCTCGCCCACCGGGCGCTGGTCGCCGCCGTACAGCGTGCGCCGCCGGCTCCACCCGCCGCACCCCAGCAGCGCCGGCCCATCGGTCACGACGAAGTACGTCCCGTCGTCGACGAGCGAGGTATCGACGCCGAAGACGAAGCGGATCGCCGCCTCGGTCTCGCTTTCGTCGTAGAAGCCCCGGCTCAGCTCGCGCGCGGAGCGCACGATGAGGGCATTGAGGGCGGGGATGTCGGCGCGGGTGGCGGGGTGGATGTCCATGGCATTCGCGTTGGTGGCGTGGACGACGAGCGTCCATCCCGGACGATGCACGCTGTGGGCGCCGCAGGATAGGGGGCGCGCGCGGCGCAATCCTCGGATGGTGGGTCGCGCTGCTACTTTCTCCGCATGTCGCTCGCTGACGTCCCGCACCGCAGGCGTGCCCTTCGCGCACGGAGAGTGGCGCCGTGAGCGCGTATCGCGGCCGCCTCGCGCCTACCCCGACCGGTGAGTTGCACCTCGGGCACGCGCGCACGTTCCATGCGGCCTTCAGACGGGCGATGGATGCCGACGGCGCCCTCGTGCTGCGCATCGACGATCTCGACCCGCTGCGCTGCCGCGCCGAGTACACGCGCCAGGCCATCGACGACCTGCGCTGGATGGGGGTGCACTGGACAGAGGGGCCGTACTTCCAGTCGCAGCGCACCGAAATATACGTGGACACATGGCGACGCCTGCGCGACGCCGGCGTGATCTATCCCAGCCACGTCTCGCGCAAGGAGCTGCGCGACGCGGCGCATGCGCCGCACGAGGACGAGGAGGGGGCGGAGCCGATCTTCCCGGCCGAGTGGCGTGCGCCGATCGGCGCCGAGCGCGCGTACGAAGCGCCGTGGGGGGTGGCGTGGCGCTTTCGCGTCCCCGATGGCGAAGTGATCCGCTTTGACGACGCCAAGCGTGGAATGCAGGCGTACACCGCGGGGGTCGACGTCGGCGACTTCGTGGTCTGGCGCAAGGACGGCGTCCCGGCATATGAACTCGCCGTCGTGGCCGACGACATCGCGATGGGGATCACCGAGGTGGTGCGAGGCGAGGATCTCCTCAGGTCGACGGCGCGACAGCTGCTCGTCTACCGCGCACTCGGCGCCACGCCGCCGGCGTGGTGCCACGAGCCGCTGGTGCGCGATGCGCAGGGGCGACGGCTGGCCAAGCGGTACCAGGCGCTGTCGCTCAAGACGTTGCGGGAGCGGGGCTACACGTTCGAGGAGCTGTTGGCGCGCGGTGATGACATGGCGGGTGTGGGCGAGGGGGGAGCGGCCGCCTTGCCCGATGTGTGAAGCCGCCTCCCACTGGTCAGGCGGGGACGCATGTCGCCATCCTCGACGACGAACGGCCCGGCCACCTGCGCCGGGCCGTTCGTCCAGTGCATGCACCGATGCTCAGCCGCGCCGCGCCACCAACTCGATCTCCACCAGCGCGCCTAACGGCAACCCGGCCACTGCCACCGTCGTGCGCGCCGGATATGGCTTCGTGAAGCGGGCGCCGTACGCCTTGTTCATCTGCGGAAAGTTCGCCATGTCGGTGAGGTAGACGTTGCACTTGATCACGTCGTCCATCGACAACCCCGAGTCCTCCAGCACCGCCTGCAGGTTGTCGAAGGCTCGGTGCGTCTGCGCCTCCACGTCGCCCTCGATGAGCTTTCCCGTCGCCGGGTCGATCGGTGTCTGCCCCGAGAGATAAAGGAGCTCCCCAGCCCAGACGGCGTGGGAATACGGGCCGATGGCCGCCGGCCCGCGTGGGCTCTCGACATGCTTGCGCGGCATCAGGACCCCACCGCGGTGAGACGAAGGGGGGCCGTAACTGCGGCCAGGAGATGGTGCTTCATCCGGTCGTGCTCCAGTCAAAGGTTCAGGGGGCCTTGGGTGCTGCAGGTGCAACGGGAGTAGCGGCGGCAGCGGCAGCCGCCGCGGCGATGGAGTCGGCCACGGCGCGGCGCTCGCGCGTAGCGATGACCTTGCTCAGCCGCCCGCGCGGAAGGACCCACTCCGGCGCCTTCCAGCCGGCGCGTTCGACGGCGGACGGACTCCCATCCGCCGGGCGCAACGCGCGCAGGAACTCTCCATACTTCGATCCGGGGTTCCACAACGCCCAGCTCCTGGCCCCGGCGTCGTACGCCCCGTGGATCTGCGCCCGCAACTCGGCGGCGCCGTAGGTGAGCCCGCGAATGCTCATCGCCTCGAGCCAGGGCATCACCTCGCCGACGGTCGCGTTGGCCGAATCGCGCACGAAGCGCGTGCGCTCCATGGCGTCGGTCGTCGCCAGGCGCACCACCTCGTACGGGTTGGCGTGCGGGCGCGCGAAGCCGTAGAGCCCCGCCGAGTAATGCGAGGGATAGACCATCGGCAGGACCACATCGGCGCTGGAGATGACCGTCTCCCAGTGCTGCCCGATCTCGACGTCGCCCTCCAAATGGGTCACGAGGCCGAAGACGTCGGCGGTGACGGGGATTTGATATTCGCGCAGCCGTTGCTTGGAGTATTCAATGAAGGCGCGGATGTTGTCGGCGCGCGAGACGCCGTTGCTCCCGGGATACGCCATGACCTCGCGCATGCGCGACGTGACGTCCGGGAAGCGGACGTAATCCCATTGCAGCTCCGAGAAGCCCATGTCGAGCGCCTCGCGAGCAATGGCGATGTTGTAGTCCCACACGCGCTTGTCGTACGGATTCACCCACGCCCCGCCCTTGTTGTCGCGCCACACACTGCCGTTTACGTGGCGGATGGCCAGCTCGGGCTTCCGCTCGGCGAGCTGCCGGTCCTTGAAGACGACGATGCGGGCGATGGAGTAGATGCCGTGCGCCTGGAGCGTGTCGACCAGGGCGGGGAGCCACCTGGTCGCGGGGCGCTGGTCGGCGCCGATCTCCCTGGCCAGCGGGATCGCCGTGCTGTCGTAGGCGAGGAAGGTGTCCGATTCCTTGATGTCGATGATGACGGCGTTGATCTCGGTGGAATCGGCGATGGCGATGAGGTCGGCCATGCGCGCGCGGCTCCCGGCGGCCCACGCATTCACGTACAGCGCGCGCACCGAGTCGGGGCGCGGGACGCGGTTCCCGAAGCGCGCGCGCCAGGCGGCCACGCTGTCGGCGGCGCGCTCCTCGGGGGTGCGCTCTCGCGTGGCGCCATCGGCGTGCGTACCCTGCGCCCCGGCCTGCGGAGGTGCGTCATCGCCGCAAGCCACGGTCGCCAGCAGCACGGCGATCGCCGCGAGTGCCGGCAGGCGCGCAACGCCCGCGCGCGTACGGCGTGCCGCTTCGACGCGGCGCGTGAACTCGAACATCGCGTGGATCATCGGGCCGGCGTGATGACGATGTTGCGGAACTCCACGGGGCCGTGGTCGCCCTGAAGGAAGATCGGCCCCGGGGCCCCCTCGTCGCTGTCGAGCGCCCCGCCGGTGATCCCCGGGATCTGCTGCTGCGAGATGACGGTCCGCCCGTTCAGCACGACGGTGAGGCGCCGGCCGACGAGGGTGATGTCGTAGGCCTGCCATTCGCCCGGTCCCCGGGCGGCGTTCTCGTTAGGCATGATGTGGCCGTAGACCGAGCCAATTCCGTCGATGCGCGGCTCGCCCGGGGGGGTGTCCTCGATCTGCACCTCGTAGCGGCCGCGCAGGTACACCCCGCTATTGCTCCCCTTGGGGTAGCGAAACTCGACGTGGAGCTTGAAATCGGTGAACGCGCGCTCGGTGACGAGGTCGGCGCCTCCCTTGCGGTTGCGCAGGACACCGTCCACCACCTCCCACTGCGACGCTCCTTCGCCCAGCGTCTTCCACCCCGCCAGGTCGCGACCGTTCAGCAGGCGGACCGGGGCCCCCCAAACCGGGGCGGCAGAGCGTTGCAGTGTCGGCGCGCGCGCCCCGCGCCAGGTGAACGGCGCTCCGCTGGCGAAGCTGATGGTGCCGAAGATGGAGTCGCCGCGCATGCGCCCGACGACGGTATTGTCACCCTCGGCGTCGTTCCATTGCGGCGGGATGGTGAAGCGGAACGCGCCGTCCTTGAAGTCGATCTTCGACACGGGGCGCGCGCTCCCCACCATCGCCACGAAGGCGCCGACGAGCGTACTGCTTCCCGAGTGGCGCACCTCGAGCCACCCCGCCTTGTGGCGTCCGGGAGCGTCGATGACGAGGTCCCATCGCCCGATGAGTGCGGCCTGCGACTGCGCAGGGAGCGGCGCAGGAGCGTTGAGCGCGACGCCGAGGAGCGTCGCGGTGGCGAGCGTGCGAAGTAGCGGCATGTCAGTGGGTGCGCGAGAGACGCCGAACACTGGTCACGACGCCTTCGCCACGCAACAGGGCGTGACGGCCGGCGGCCGTCGCGTCGACCCCGCCGACGCTATTGGCCGCGTCGCCCCGACTTTGCCGAGGTGGCCTGCGGCTTGACGGCCGCGGTCTTGGCGGGCGCCGGCGGGTGTCCCTTCACATGGCCCGCGTCGCGTGCCACCACGCCCACGGGCTTCGCCGAAAAATCGGGGATGCGGTTCTTCTTCTTCATCGTTGCGACCTCGAATGCAGGATCATGCGTACTCGTCAGGCGACGTACCATGCGACTGGGTCATGGAGCGGCGCCGTTTCCCTTGGCACCCTTTGCCGGCGACGCTCCCCCCTCGCCCCATCCGAACTCGACGCGCCCGCGCATGCGCGACCCGGCGGCGACCGTCAGCGACCCGGCCTTGAGGTCGCCGATGAGGACCCCGGATGATTGCAGCTCCACGCGCCCGGCGTCCAGCACGTTCCCCTCCAGTTCGCCAGCGATGACGACGGCGTGCGCGCGAACGCCACCGGCGAGCCTGGCCCCTGACTCGATGGTGAGGTTTCCATCGACCGTCACATCGCCCGTGAACCGCCCCGCGATGCGGAGATTGCCGCTACCATCGATCTTCCCCTCGATGGTCAGTTCCGGGCCGAGCACCGATTCCGACGGTTCGCGCGAGGTGGAGCGGCGCTGCGCTTCGCGACTGTAGGCCAGCTCGGCCGGCGAGTCCGAATCCACGCGCGGGGCGAGGTCGGACGAGACGCCGGCTGCGTCCTTGCGGGGGGAGGGGGACTCCTTCCAGAGTGCCACGGGACAGACTCCTGTGAGGGTCCATGACGATTGTGCCCAAGTACAGTATGGGCGCTGTCAGCTGGATCACCAAGAATGGAGTATGACGTACAAGCAGACACTACCGTAAGGGGCCCCGACACCGCCTGCCTAGGCCCGCCCGATGGCGACCAGGGTGGCTGGCGACTCTTGCGGGACCAGCTCTGCGACGCGCATGGTCTGTTCCGTGGGTTTGCCGGGAGCGCACGCGATCTCGTCGCGGCGAGTTTGCCGTTCGCCGCGATCTTGGACGAAAGGCGGCGCAGCGAGCACGGCGCAGCGAGCACGGCGCCCCTAGCGCGCCGCCTCACCCTCTCGCGCCCGCCGTTCCGTTTCCTCGTCGAGGATGCCTCGCAGCGCTTCCAGGAGCGGGTGCCCCTCGGTGTAGCGCCGGCCGTAGGACAGGTTAAAACGGTAGTCGAAGCCAGGGGGATTGGCTCCCTGGGTGTGCTGCAAGATCGTCTCGAGCTTGTCGAGCCCCTTGACCAGCCTCGCCTCAGGCGTGGACGCGTTCTCGTACTCGTCCCAGAGCGCGGTTATCTCGTCGCGCTGCGCCGGCGGAAGCGGCACCAGCAGCTGCAACAGGTCGCGCCGCTCGTCGGCCGCCTTTCCCTCGGGGCGGAGCGCCTGCTCGGGGGCCGGCACGTCGCCGCCGATCGCTTCGCCCAGGTCGTGCACGATGCAGATCTTGATCAGGCGCGCGAAGTCCACCTCGGGAAAGCCGGCGTGGAGCACCAGCGCCATCAGCGAGAGCCGCCACGTATGCTCGGCGACGCTCTCCGGCTGGCCGGCGGTCGTCCATCCGCTGCGGGTGGCGGTCTTGAGCGCCTCGGCGGCGCGCAGGAACTCGAGAATTCCGTGAAGGTCGGTGTCCTTCATGATGGCTGAAAGCGAATCCTGTCCGGTCACGCAGCTAGAACCACTCCCCGATCCGGAAGTACCACTGCGCGCGTCGGTCATTGTTCACGCCGTATTGCAGGCGCAACGGTCCGATGGGCGATTCGGCGCCCAACCCGATACGCGCGCCGGCATACCAGGTTCCCGCCAGCGGGCGATTCGGGTCGGCCGAGGTCTGGCCGGCCATGCTGGTGAGCAGGAGCAGGAGCGGACCGCGCAGGGCGAAGCCGAGGTCTGACTGGAGGACGCTCTCGGTGTGAGCCAGCCTCTCGCCGATAT
The DNA here is from genome assembly GCA_027346425.1 of Gemmatimonadota bacterium. Lineage (GTDB taxonomy): Bacteria > Gemmatimonadota > Gemmatimonadetes > Gemmatimonadales > Gemmatimonadaceae > SCN-70-22. Next base: position 7,992 of record DAIESF010000374.1, read on the forward strand.
GGAAGCCGGCGAATCCGTCCTTGTCGCCCAACGAGAAACGGGCAGTGAGTGGCGTGTCGCGACTCGACCAGCCGAGACGCATCGTCGTCGTCTCGTGCACGCGCCTCCAGGAATGCGGGCGGGACGCCCTCAACGACACGCGCTGGAAGCGGTTGGTCCAGTCCACCTCCACTTCACCGGCGAACGCGTGCCGGTCGGGGGTGTGCTCGATCCGCATCAGGGCACCGAAGGCGTCGTCGTTCGGCGCAGTGAGCGAGTCGCCACGTCGCGTGTTCCACCAGCGGTAGCTGGCGCCGACGCGCAGCGCCCAATCCCGACCCAGCAACTGCTCGATGCCGCTCTGCACGATCCGCTCGCGGACCGTCGGCGCCCGCTCGCGCGGCGTCTCGACACCGCGCGGATCGAACGTTCGAATATCCTCGAGCCCGGCAGTGAGCATGGC
>DAIESF010000397.1 GCA_027346425.1 Gemmatimonadota bacterium
CCCGCCTCCTCGACCAGTCGATGCAGGCGCTCCGACTCATCGAGCCCCACGGGCCATGGTCGCGGGCGGCGATGCGCAGGTGAAGGATCCACGATGATCCCTCCCCCGATGGTGATGGCGGGCGACGGGAGGCGCAGGACGAAGCGGTCGCCTGCGCGGGCCAGGAGGGGAGCGTCGAGAACGAGTCGAGCCCCGCGAGTCTCGCCCGGGGCGAGCGGGCCCCCAGCCGCCACCACGCGCGCCCCGACCTCGCTGGTCCCGAGGTGAAGGCGCACCCACTCGCGCGGACGCACGGGGCGGGCAACATCGTCGAGAAGCGCGACGTCGGCACGCACGACACGCGCCGGGGTCCACGCCGCCTCCTCCACCAGCGTCGCCCCGCGCGCAACCTCCGCGACTTCGACCCCAACCAGAGCCAGAGCGCCGCGCCTCCCGGGTGTCAGGCGATCGGTCGCTTCGCCGTGGCTCTGCACGACTCGCAGGCGCACCGGGCGATCGAGGGGGAAGAGGCGCAACGACGTCTGCGCCTCCACCGAGCCGCTCCACACGGTCCCCGTGACCACGGTCCCCGTTCCTTTTACGCTGAAGGCGCGGTCGATCGGCATGCGAAAGAGGTCGCCCGCCGACCGGGCCGGGAGGGCGAGGAGTCGCTCGCGCAGCACGTTGCGGAGTTCGTCGATGCCGAGGCCGGTCACGACCGAGGTCTCGACGATGGGGGCATCGCGCAGCGGGGTGTCATCGACCAGCGCGCGCACGTCGTCGCGGACGAGGGCCATCCAGTCGTCGTCGACGGTGTCACGCTTGGTGAGCACGACGACGCCCGACCGTACACCGAGCAGGGAGAGGATGGCGAGGTGCTCACGCGTCTGGGGCATCACTCCTTCGTCAGCCGCAATCACGAGGAGGGCGAGGTCGACGCCGGTCGCCCCGGCGAGCATGGTTCGAACGAAGGCTTCGTGGCCGGGGACGTCGACGACACCAACGGTCCCCACTCCATCGAGCCGGAGCGGGGCGAATCCGAGCTCGATCGTGATCCCGCGGCGCTTCTCCTCCGGGAGGCGGTCGGTGTCGACGCCGGTGAGGGCGCGCACGAGCGCCGTCTTGCCGTGGTCGATGTGCCCCGCGGTCCCGACGATCATCCGGCGTGCACGATGGGGCTGGCCATCCCGCGTTCCCACGTCTCGAAGGCGCGAAGCGGACGCCCGTCGCTGAGGTGGTGCTCGAGGAATTCGCGCAGGAGGCGAAGGTGGGCGCGCCGCACGTGGGGGGCCTCGACGGCGAAGTCGTGGCCCGCGCTCCAGGCGCGCAGCGCCGCCCGCGCCTCAGGGGGGAGGGCTCGCCCGCGCGCCAACCCCTGTGCGCACGAGGGGCAAGCCGCCCCTCCCGCGGCGTGGGTGAAGGTCACCGCGACGTCGTCGGCGATCGGGGTGTGGCAGCTGCAACAGCGGTCGAGCACAGGGGCGAATCCCAGCACCACGACCAGTCGCCATGCCCCGGCCAGTCCCACATCGCGGGCCCGCGCGGGTGTCGCCTCGGCCACCGCGTCGAGGGCGCGGGTGAGTTCGACGAAGAGGTCGCCGCCTTCGTCGTCGGCGGCAAAGCGCAGAACGAGTTCGGAAAGGGCGGAGGCGGCGGCGAAGCGTTCGAGGTCGGCGGAGAGGGGGGCGCGGGAACTCGAGAGGTCAAAGCCCACCAACTGTTGCAGCTCCCGGCCTGGGCGGGCCTGGATCTCGGCGGTCCCGCTGGCGAAGAGGTCGATCCCCGTGCCGAAACGCCGCCGGGACGATCGCGCGCCACGCGCGATCACCGACTGGAGGCCGGCGTCGCGAGTGGCGAGGCGAATGATGCGAGAACTCTCGAGGTAGTCGAACGCGTGGAGGACTACCGCGTCGGTCATGACCAGCGGCATCCCACAAGATAGCGCCGGGTCACCGCAGCGTCCCGATCCGGATCCCGGCCAGAATCACGCGCCTGGGGGTGTCGAAATTGGCGACCTCCTGATACCTGGCGCCGAGGGCATTCTCGAGGCGCAGGGTCAGCGCCGTCGATCGCCAGGACCCATCGCTCGTTCCCAGCGAATACTCGCCGCCCATGTCGACGCGGGTGTAGGGGTCGAGCGTGACCGCCCTGGCAGGATAGGCCGAGAAGTCCCGATCGTCGCGTTCCCCGACACGCAACACCGACACGTCGAATCGTGAGCGGCTGAAGCGACGCAGCCGGGCCCCCGCCGAGACGGTGAGCGGGGGACGTCGGAGGAGGCGCCCGCCTCGGACGAAGGTCGCGCCGCTTCCCGACTGGAAGCCGGAATCGTCGACGCGGGTGCGCAGCGCCGTGGCATTCGCCCAGAGGGCGACGCCGCGCGCGACGTCGCCGCGAGCCTCGAGTTCCAGGCCGCGCGACGACGCGGCAGCCACGTTGAAGTAGTTGGGCGCCGTGGGCGACACATACGTGTACTGGATGAGGTCGCGGAATCGCTGGTCGAAGACGGTGGCCGACAGCTGCACACGGTTCCCGGCGAGCGACTGCTCGACCGCGCCTTCCCAGGCGCGCGATCGCTCGGGGGTGAGGGCGGCGTTCCCTACCGAAAAGGCGGTGGAGAAGCTCTCGTAAAAGGTGGGAGCCTTGAAGCTGGTCCCGACCGCCCCTCGCACGCGCGCGCCGCGCCAGAGTCGCAGCGCGACGCCTGCGCGGGCGGTGCGGAAGATGCCGTAGACATCGTTGTCGTCGTAGCGACCACCGACCGTGAACGAGGCACGCCGCATATCGCCGACCCACTGCGCATACGCCGCGCGCGTAATGCGCGACGCCCCGAACCGGTTCAGCGACACGTCGTAGTTGGAGCTGTCGGCGCTACGCTGGCGCTCGGCGGCAAGCTCGACGCCGAGCGAGATGGCCTGGCTCGCCCCCGGACGCACGACCACACGCGCGTCGGCGCCGCGACGGCGCACCGCGCCCGCCGAGCGATAGGCGAAGAAGCCGAGGGTATCGCCAACGCCATCGGACGGATCGCTTGTGCGCCCGTGGAGCTCGAGCGACGACAGCGTCACGATTCCTTCGACGCGGGGGCCAAAGCTGCGCGAGAGCTCCGCCGAGGTCGAGAAGCGACGCTCACCCCGATTGGCGTTGCGATCGACCACCTGCCCCGCACCGTCGGTCGGGTACTCGAAGGCATTCTCGCTGTGCCGCATCGTGAGCACCGAGTGCACGGAACCAAGGGTCGCATCGCCTCGCACGGTGGCGACGTCATTGCGGTACGCGTTGTTGAAGGCGAGGATCCCGTCGCCGGCGTGATGGGCCAGGCCCAGCGTCACGCCGCCGTGCGCGCCGCGCGCCCCGACGCTCCCCTCAGCAACACGCGTCCCGTACGTCCCGGCACGCAGCGCGATCCGCGCATCGCGCGGGGCGCGTGCTTCGCGCGTGAAGATCTGGATCACCCCCGTCACGGCGTCGCTGCCGTACAGCACGCTGGCAGGTCCGCGCACGACCTCGATGCGCTCGACGTTGTCGAGCGTCAACGCCGCGAGGTCAATCGCGCCCCCCGGATCGTTCATGGGGACACCATCAACGAGCAGGCGCACGTAGTCGCTTTCGCCACCACGGAGAAAGAGCGACGATTGCGCTCCGTTGGAACCGGCGCGGGCGACGCTGATCCCCGGAATCGTGCGAAGGGCATCGACCAACTGCGTGATGCCGGCCGCGCGCAACGTCGCGCCGTCGATGATGGTGACGGCGGAGGTGGTCGAGGCCACCGGGCGCGGGAGGCGGTCGGCGGTCACGACGACCGATGGGAGGCGCGTGGTGTCGCGCCCGGCCTGGGCGTGGACCGGTGCGAGCGGCAGGACCGCGAGGGCGACGGAGTACATGGCGATGCGCGTCGCGCCGCGGCGCGCGGGACGAGGAACGTGATGAGACATTCGCTGTAAGTCGTTAGAGGATCGGTGGGTGCGGCTTGCGCAGGGGGACCAGCGTCGGTGCACCGACGGCTGGGTCGCGCGAGACTACGAGTGGCCACTCGTAGACGCGCTCGAGCGTGTCACCGCGCATCACCTCGACGGGCGCTCCCTCGGCGACCACCATGCCTTGGGAAAGAAGGACGACCCGGTCGGTGAAGCGGGCGACGAGGTTGAGTTGATGACTGACGACAAGGACGCAGCGGCCGGCGCGGGCGAGCGCCGCGAGGAGCTCGAAACAAGCCATTTCATGCGCGATGTCGAGGAACGCGGTGGGTTCGTCGAGCACGATCGCGTCGGTCGCCTGCGCGAGCGCCCGGGCGATACGCACGCGCTGCCACTCCCCACCCGACAGGGTGTCGGTGCGACGGGACGCCAGGAGCTCCACGTCGGCACTGGCGAGGGCGTGGGCGACGGCCGCGCGGTCGGCAGCGGTGGGCGGCGCCCATGCGCCTTGCCATGGGAATCGCCCTAACGACACGTAGTCGCGCACCGCGAGGGGAAAGGCGGGCTCCTCCCGCTGGGCCACGACGGCGACCATACGCGCCAAGCGGTCGCGGGGTAGGTCGACGGTGCGCTCACCGTCGATCACGACGCTGCCGCCGTCCAGGGAGATGCGACCGAGGAGGGCGCGCACGAGGGTACTCTTTCCACTCCCGTTGGGGCCCACCACGGCGGTGACGGCCCCGCGCTCGGCGGCGAAGGTCGCCCCACCGAGCGCCTCGCGCGTCGCGCCGGGGTAGCGGACCCGCAGGTTGTCGAAGCGGATCATCGCCCCTCTCGCAGGCGCCAGAGGAAGAACGGGACCCCCAGCAGGGCCGTCACCGCGCCTAACGGGAGCTCGGAGGGGGCGCGCACTGTGCGCGCCGCGAGGTCGGCGGCGACGACGAGCGAGGCACCGCCCAGCGCGGAGGCCAGCAGCGTGGCCCGGGCGCGCCCGCTCGTGAGCGCGCGCGCCAGGTGAGGGACCATGAGCCCCACGAATCCGACCAGTCCGGCCACCGCCACGGTGGTGGCGGCGAGCAGTGAGGCGAGGATGAAGAAGCGCCGGGCGGCCCGCACGACGTCGACACCTAACGATTCCGCCGTGTCTCCCCCGAGCGCGAGAACGTCGAGTTCCCGGGCCCGGTGACCGAGGAGGAGCCCGACGCCCCCCAGCGTCGCGGTGAGGAGGACGACGTCGCGCCACCCAGCCCCCGCCACCGAACCCATCATCCACCAGAGCGCGTTCCGGGTGATGTCGGGGGTGGCCGTCGCCATCATCACCATGATCACGGCGTTCGCGAAGGCCCCGACGACAACGCCAGCCATGAGGAGGAGGCGCGTGTCGCCGCGCGTCCCCGCGGCGCGCGTCAGGGCAAGGACGCCGGCCACCGCCAGGAGCGCACCGCCAAAGGCAGCCAGCGCGATCAGCGCCGGGGCGGAGACGCCCATCGCCACTGCGAGCACCGCCCCCACCGCCGCACCCCCCGAGACGCCGAGCAGGTACGGTTCAGCCAGGCCGTTGCGAAGCGTCGCCTGCATCACCGAGCCGCTCATGCCGAGCGCCCCGCCGACGAGGAGGGCCAGGGCCACCCGGGGGAGGCGCACGGTACGCACGATGGCGCGTGTCGCGTCGTCCGTCCCGCCTCCGACCAGCGCGCGCCAGACATCGCCAGGCGCAACGGAGGTCGCTCCCAGCATGAGGGCCAGGAGCGACACGGTCACCAGCACGGCGACGAGCGCGAACCATGCCTTCCGTGGCATCACGGGACGACGCTCCCCGGGTGCAGGAGGCGAGCCAATGATCGTGCCCCCTCGCCGAGTCGCAGCGATGGCCGCGAGACGAGCATCGTGTCATAGGCGAGGAGCCGCCCCTCGCGCACCGCGCGGAGTGCGCGCCACCGAGGGTCGGCGGCGAGGCG
>DAIESF010000400.1 GCA_027346425.1 Gemmatimonadota bacterium
GAACTGCCCGGGCATCTTCTTGCCTTTCAGCACCCGCGACGGATCGGTCCCCGGGCCGATGCTGCCGGGCTTCCGGTACCGCGTGTTGCCGTGCGTGGCCGGGCCGCCACCGAACCCGTGGCGCTTCACCACGCCCTGGAAACCGCGTCCCTTGGTCGTGCCGGTGACCTTCACGAACTCGCCGACCGCAAAGATCGTCGCGTCGATCGTGTCGCCCGCCTTGTACGTGGGGACCTCGGTCCCCTTCGGCGCATCGTCCAGCCGGAAGGCGCGCAGCACGCGCGGCGGCGCCGAGAGCCCCGCCTTCGCCGCGTGGCCAAGCTCGGCCTTGCTGGCGCGACGACCACGCGGATCCCGCTCGCCCTTCTTCGACTCACGACGCACCCGCTGCGAGCCGTAACCCAGCTGCACAGCGCGATAGCCGCTCTTGTCCATCTCGTTCTCGAGCACCTGCACCACCGGGTTCGGCTTCGCCTCCACCACGGTGCACGGGATCTGCTGTCCCTGCTCGTTGAAGATCTGGGTCATCCCCAGCTTCTTGCCAATGATGCCTAACATGAGTTCCTCTCGTGAAGTCGCGGTCCGGGCGGCCAGTCGGCACACCGCGTTGGGTTGACCGTTGGACTTGTTACTGCCAGACGGTGCGCCGGAAAGACTCGTCCTCTCGTCTTCCCGTCTTCTCGTCTTCTGTGACTAGTTCACCTTGATTTCCACGTCCACGCCAGCCGGAAGGTCCAGCTTCGTGAGCGCGTCGACCGTCTGGGCACGCGAATCGAGGATGTCGATCACGCGCATGTGGGTCTTCAGCTCGAACTGCTCGCGCGACTTCTTGTCGACGTGCGGCGACCGCAGCACGGTCCAGCGACGCGTCTTGGTCGGGAGCGGGATCGGCCCCGACACCTGCGCCCCGGTCTTCTCGGCCGTGCGCACGATGTCCCCCGCGGCCTGGTCGATCACCGCGTGGTCAAAGGCCTTCAAGCGAATGCGAATACGTCCAGCCATGGCTATCGAGTAGTTAGAAGACGAGAGGACGAGAAGACGAGAACCGATGGGCGACGAACGATCTCGTCTTCCCGTCTGCTCGTCTTCTCGTCTTCTGCATTTAGGCGAGGATCTTGGTCACGACGCCAGCGCCCACCGTGCGGCCGCCTTCGCGGATCGCGAAACGCAGCTGCTCTTCCATGGCGATCGGCGTGATCAGCTCGATCGTCATCTGGATGTTGTCGCCCGGCATCACCATCTCCGTCCCGCCGGGGAGCTCGATCGAGCCCGTCACGTCGGTCGTGCGGAAATAGAACTGCGGACGGTACCCCTTGAAGAACGGCGTGTGGCGGCCGCCCTCTTCCTTCGTGAGGACGTACACCTCGGCCTCGAACTTCGTGTGCGGGGTGATCGATCCCGGCTTGGCGAGCACCATGCCGCGCTCGATTTCCTTCTTGTCCACGCCGCGCAGGAGGAGGCCGACGTTGTCACCCGCCTGGCCGTCATCGAGGAGCTTGCGGAACATCTCGACGCCGGTGACGATCGACTTCTTGTCCGACCCGAAGCCGACCAGCGCGACTTCTTCCTGCACCTTGATCTTCCCGCGCTCGATACGCCCGGTGGCCACCGTGCCGCGGCCGGTGATCGAGAACACGTCCTCGACCGGCATCAGGAACGGCTTGTCCACTTCACGCACCGGCTCGGCGATGAACGTGTCCAGCGCGTCGTACAGCTCCTGGATCTTGGCAACCCAGGCCGGGTCACCCTCGATCGCCTTGGTCGCCGACCCGCGGATGACCGGGGCGTCGTCGCCAGGATAGTTGTACTTGCTGAGGAGCTCGCGCACCTCGAGCTCGACGAGGTCGAGCAGCTCGGCGTCCTCGACGAGGTCGCACTTGTTCAGGAAGACGACGATGTTCGGCACGTTCACCTGGCGGGCGAGCAGGATGTGCTCGCGCGTCTGCGGCATCGGGCCGTCGACCGCCGACACCACGAGGATCGCGCCGTCCATCTGCGCGGCACCCGTGATCATGTTCTTCACGTAGTCGGCGTGTCCCGGGCAGTCGACGTGCGCGTAGTGACGATTCGCCGTCTCGTACTCGACGTGCGAGGTCGCAATCGTCAGGATCTTCGTCGAGTCACGACGCCCCTGCGATTCCGAGGCCTTGGCCACCTCGTCGTACGCGACGTACTTCGTCCCGAAGCCCTTGTCCGCCGAGATCTTGGTCAGGGCGGCCGTGGTGGTGGTCTTGCCGTGGTCGACGTGGCCGATGGTGCCGACGTTTACGTGCGGCTTGCTCCGCTCGAATTTTGCCTTAGCCATTGCAGCGTTTCCTGGTGGTGTGGAGGTGCCCTAAACGGGGAGAGTTGCTCCGGGATTTCCCTCCCGTCTCCCGTCTCCCGTTTCCCGTCTGCGTTACTTCACCTTGCTGATGATCTCTTCTGCCTTGCTCTTCGGCACTTCTTCGTAGTGCGAGAACTCCATCGAGTACACCGCGCGTCCCTGCGACATCGAACGGAGCTTCGTGGAGTAGCCGAACATCTCGGAGAGCGGCACCGTGGACGCAATCACCTGCGCCTCCCCGCGCTGCGTCATGCCGCCGATCTTCCCGCGGCGTGACGACAGGTCGCCGAGCACGTCGCCCATGTACGACTCGGGGCAGACGACCTCGACCTTCATCTGCGGCTCGAGGATGCACGGAGACGCCGCCTTGGCCGCCTCCTTGAACGCCATCGACCCCGCAATCTTGAACGCCATTTCGCTCGAGTCGACCTCATGGTACGACCCGTACACGAGCTGGATCTTCACGTCGACCATCGGATAGCCGGCCAACACGCCGTTCTCCAGCGCTTCCTTGATCCCCTGCTCGACGGGACCGATGTATTCGCGTGGGATCACGCCGCCCACGATCTTGTCCTCGAACACGAAGCCCTGCCCCTGTTCGGCCGGTTCGATGTTGATGACCACGTGGCCGTACTGCCCCTTGCCGCCCGACTGGCGGACGAACTTCCCTTCGATCTTCTCGGCGCGCTTGCGGATCGTCTCGCGGTAGGCCACCTGCGGGCGGCCGACGTTGGCGTCCACCTTGAACTCGCGCATCATGCGGTCGACGATGATCTCGAGGTGCAGCTCGCCCATCCCGGAGATGATCGTCTGCCCCGTCTCGACGTCGGTGTGCACGCGGAACGTCGGGTCTTCCTCGGCGAGCTTGTTGAGCGCGATCCCGAGCTTGTCCTGGTCGGCCTTCGTCTTCGGCTCGATCGCGACGTCGATGACCGGCGTCGGGAACTTCATCGCCTCGAGGATGATCGGCTTCTCGTCGTCGCACAGCGTGTCGCCGGTGCGCGTGTCCTTGAGCCCGATCGCCGCGGCGATGTCGCCGGCTCGTACTTCCTCGATCTCCTCACGCTTGTTGGCGTGCATCTGGAGGAGGCGCCCCACGCGCTCGCGCTTGTCCTTCGTCGAGTTGTACACGTAGCTCCCCGACGCGAGGACCCCCGAGTACACGCGGAAGAAGGTCAGCTTTCCGACGAACGGGTCGGTCGCGATCTTGAACGCCAGCGCGGCGAACGGCGCCGCATCGGACACGTCGCGCGTGTCGAACGTCTCGTCGTGGTGCGGGAGGTGCCCCTGGATCGCCTCGACGTCCACCGGCGCCGGCAGGAAGTCGATCACCGCGTCGAGCAGCGCCTGCACGCCCTTGTTCTTGAACGAGGCGCCGCAGAGGACCGGGGTGAACTTCATCGAGCACGTCGCCTTGCGGATCAGCCCCTTGATCTCGTCGACCGTCAGCTCCTCGCCGGCGAGGTAGCGCTCCATGAGCGCTTCGTCGTGCTCGACAATCGCCTCGATCAGCTCGTGGCGCGCCTGCTCCATCGCCTCGCGGAACTCGTCCGACACCTCACGCACGTCGAACGTCTTGCCTAACGTCTCGTCGTGGAAGATGTACTCCTTGCGCTCGACCACGTCGATGTGCCCGGTGAACAACTCGCCGGAACCGACGGGGAGCTGGATCGGGTAGGCGTTCTTCGTCAGGCGGTCGCGAATCATCGCGACGCAGCGCTCGAAGTTCGCGCCCACACGGTCCATCTTGTTGGCGAAAATCATGCGCGGCACCTTGTAGCGGTCCGCCTGCCGCCAGACGGTCTCCGTCTGCGGCTCCACACCGGCCACCGAATCGAGCAGCGCGACCGCCCCGTCGAGGACGCGGAGCGAACGCTCCACCTCGACCGTGAAGTCCACGTGCCCCGGCGTGTCGATGATGTTGATGCGGTACTCCGGGCCAGTCCCCTTGTCGAAGCTCTGGCCGTGCCGCTTCCAGAAACAGGTCGTCGCGGCCGACGTGATCGTGATCCCGCGCTCCTGCTCCTGCTCCATCCAGTCCATCGTGGCGGCGCCATCGTGGACTTCGCCGATCTTGTGGCTCTTGCCGGTATAGTACAGGATGCGCTCGGTCGTCGTCGTCTTCCCGGCATCGATGTGGGCCATGATGCCGATGTTGCGATAGTGCTCGAGCGGAGTCGTACGAGGCATGGTCTCTTCTAGGCGTTAGGCGGCGTGGCTTCCCACGCGCAACCGGATCTCACATCAGCAAAAACGCGGGTGGACCGTGGCGCTCCTTGAGGCAGGAGCCGGTATCCATCCGCTGCCGCCGGGTACACCCGCCACTGCTGCACGAGTGGGGACCCATGGCGCGCCAAGCCACCCCGGCCTGACGTCAAGTTGTCCTGCGTCGCTTGTCGGGAACCCGGCATCGCACCGATGCCGCACCGGCCAGTCGTGCACCCCCGCGGACGTCGCGGGCCCATAAGTGCCGACGCGCAGTTCGTCGGCGGTTCGCATGGCAGCCCGCGTACCTGAAGGTGCGCACCCAGCCAAACGCCCCGCGAAATGCCCTGCTACAGCTATGTCGCGGGAGCCGAGGAATCTGCTCGAACGCAAAGCGAAAGTCAATGCGCGAGTTAGCGCAGAATCGCTCCAACGTAGCGGGCCCACGAACCAAGCCGCGTCAGGTGCCGGAATGCCCGTAGCATCCCCACCTCCCGCGCCTCGGGATGGACGTTCTCCGGGGCCATGTCATCGAGAATCCACGGACGGGCCCCCCCGTGCCCAGCCCGCCCCGGCTGGATAGCCGCTTCCCACAGCGTCCGGCGCAGCCACTGCGACGGACACCGATCCGCCGACGGGAACATCTCCCGCGCCGCGTGCCGCTCGCACACCCCGTGAAGGCGCTGCGTCGTCGCACGCCCCAGCCTCTCCATCACCCCCGCCGGCAGCGTCGCACCAGCCAGCCGCTCGGAGAGCCGGAACGTCCAGTAGCACACCGACTCCGCCCGGTGCCGCCTGGCCTCGTCCAGGAATCGCTCCCAGTCCACCCCGGCGTTCGACAACGCGACCACGTCCCGGAACGCCCGCCAGGCCCCGAACAGCATCATGTGCGACCACGTGTAGTGGACGCACGTGTGCAGCAGCAGGAGCTCCGGCGAGGGGACCAGCGCCCGCCCCTTGCCGATCGTCACCTCCCGCGCGCCGGCAAACAGCTGGGCCGCCCTGAGGTCGAAGGGATTCCCCTCCACGAAGAGCTCGGTATGCAGCTCGAGGCGCACGTCCAAGCCACGCCCGTCGATCAGCGGGGGATAGTGATGATGCCCCACGTACCGCTCCCGGGGATACAACGCGTCGTCCCAGCGCCACCCGATCTCCTGCAGCGAGTCAAAGGCCGCGTTGGCCTGCGCACGCGCGACCACCAGGTCGACGTCCCCCATGGGTCGGTCGGCGTAGGAATCGTAGACCGTCGCCCCGAGTGCCGCGCCCTTGAGGAGGAGCCCGCGAATCCCCCGCGCATTGAGGTGCGCCATCGACTCACCGATGCGCTGCTCCAGGTAGCCGGCGGTGAAGTCTGCGATCATCGCCATCCGTTCGAACGACGAGCGCACATCGACCGGCATGGTCGGCGGGGCGTGCGACCTCACGCGGCGCCAGACGATCGCCGTCGCGCGCTCATGATCGGCCATCTCGAGCAGGCGCGCCCAGTCCAGCTCGTGCGTACGCACAAGCTCGGCAATCTCCCGATCCGTCGCCGGCGGCCCCGCCGCAAGGAGCAGGAGCCGAGCCTCGGTGGACAGCCGGTCGAGCAGGCGCCCGTCGCTCGTCATGATCAATATTGCGAAAGAGTACCGCGCCGGCGCGCATGCGCGAGCGCGAGTGACATCGCAAGGATCCCTAACGCCATCAGGCACCCGGCAAAGGCGGCCAGCGTCACCACGTCGTCCGCCAGCTGGGGGAGCGCTCGCCCCTCGAGCACCGCCTGTCGTATCGCCCGCAACCCATAGGTAAGCGGGACGAACTTGGAGACGGTGAACACCCACGACGGAATCACGCTCGTCGGCCAATATACGCCGCCAAGGAACCCCGAGGCGGTGATCACCACCTGCGGAATGGCCAGCGTCGTCCGGAAGGCAACCATCAGCCCGGTCGCCACCAGTGAGATGCCGAAGTGCGCAATCGCCAGGAGCGCCACGATGAGCGCGACCTCCGGGATCCGCGCCAGCGACATGTGGACTCCCATCACGGCGGCCAGCGACAGCATGAGCGCCCCGCGCGCCATCGTGAACAGGACGGGATACGCCACCATCCCCACCAGGACGGTCGGCGTCCCGACGGGAGCCCCCAGCAACGCCTCGAAGAACCCGTTGTTGATGTCGCCGGACACCTGCGACGGGAGCGAGTCGACACACATCACGACGAAGGCCATGACGACGAATCCGACAACGAGGAAGGCGAAGAAGTCCTTCCCCTCTGCCTGAATCGTGGGCCCCATCATCGGTTGCAGCGCTCGAGCGACGAAGAAGACGGGGATCACGGTGACGAGCGACGTGATCATCGCCTGCACGAACCGCACGCGATAGCTGGCCGCGGTCAGGAACGACGCCTTGAGGAGCGCGGCGATGGCGTCGAGGTTCATGACAGCTCCCGCGAGCGACGAACGACCTTGTCGATGAGCGCCGCCAGCGAAACCGGGATGCGCTCCATGGCGGCGACCGGGACCCCCTCGCGCACGAGACGCTCGAGCAGTGCTGCCGCCGCCTCGGGCCCGCCACGAATCTCCAGGGCCACCGGGTGCCACCCCTCCATGTCGCGCAAGGCGACCGGGGCCGACTCGAGATCGCGCTCGTCACCTGCAACGGCGTGCAGCGCAAGTAGTGGGTGCGCAGGAACCGTGGTCCACGCCAGGTATCGGTTTCCCGCCAACTCCTGCGCGAGTTCCGACGCCACGCCGAGCGCCAGCAGTCGCCCGCAGTCGAGTACCGCCACGCGATGACACAGGTCGAATGCCTCCTCCGCGCTATGGGTGGCGATGACGACGGCGCACTGGCGACGCTCGGCGAGTTCCTCGCGCAGGAACCGACGGAAGCTGCGCGCCGAGACGGGGTCGAGGCTGCGTGTCGGCTCGTCGAGGAGCAGGACGCGCGGGTCGGCGAGGAGGGCGCGCGCGATCAGGAGGCGCTGCATCATCCCCGAGGAGAACTGCCCAACCAGCTTGGTCGCCGTGTCGCGCAAGTCGACGACGCCAAGCACCTCGTCCACCCGGTGGGCGCGCTCACGCGCCGGGACCTTCCACAGACGGGCGAAGAGCTCGAGGTTCTCGCGAGCCGTGAGTCGCCAATACAGGCTGCGCTCGCTGGCAATCACCGGGACGACGAGCGCGCGGGCCTGCGCCGGATCCTCGCTGACGTCGACCCCCTCGACCGCCGCCGTCCCTTCATCGGGGATGATGAAGGTGGCCAGCATCTTGAGCAGCGTGGTCTTCCCCGCGCCGTTCGGTCCGAGAAGGCCGAAGAACTCCCCGCGCCCGACGTCGAAGCTGACGCCGTCGACACTGGTCACCCACCGCGCATCGAACGGGTGGCGGAGCATCTCTCCCCACCCACGGCGCACCGGGAAGCGCTTGGTGAGCTCCCGCACGCGGACGCTCGCATCCGCCGGCGAATGCGCCATGCCTAACGCTTACCGGCGCCGAGAGCCGTGGCCAGCAGCTGGAATCCGCGTACGTGCGCCCGCGAGTCGCCCACGATCTCACCGGCGAACTCGACCCAGGCGTGGGCCGCGATGCGGGTGTCGTCTGGTCGCACCCCGATGCGGACGATCGCCCCGGCGATCCCCTCGCGCTCGAGCCACGTCGAGATGGCTAGGGAACGCGCCAGACACTGCGGGCGGGTAATGCCGTAGAGCGCGACGCGGCGAACCGCCTCACCGATCTCGCGGGCCCGCGGCAACTGGCGCGGGTCGGCGTCACCGACCGTGCTCCCGGAGCTCCACTCTTTCATCAGGGCGCCGGTTGGACGGTGGCGCAGGGCCCACTGCGCGGCCCACAGCGACCACTGCGCCGCCAACAGGTCGCGCCACTGGCGCGCGGACAGCGAGAACAGCTTACGAGCGAGACGCATCGGAGGGGGTGTCCTCCGGGCGGGGCGGAATCACGAGTCCGTTGGTCACGAGTTGCTCGACGAACTTGCGTGCATCGCCGCGAATCACGTCGGCGCTGACATCGGAGTACTCCGCGCACAAGGTGGCGCAGAGTTCCTCGAAAGTGCGGGTGGTCGGAGGGAGGAGTTCCCAGATGCGAGCCCCGACCATGTTGACGCCGAAGTAGACCTCACTGGTCGTCGAAAACAGGACGCCCCCCTCGGGGAGCGCCCGAAAGATCGCGGACTCGGCCGGCTTCGGTAGCAACCAATCTGTGCTGGGCACCACAACGCCTCCAAACTCGATGACACACCGCGACTACGACTAGCGGATGGGAGCATGGGTCACACCCTCCGCGCCGCCGATCGCTGGCGGTTCGCTCGTCCGACATTGAGCTGGCGCGTCGTCCGCCCCCTCACTCGCGTCCTGCAAGACCTCGGTCCCGGCCCACGAGTACGCCAAGGGCCACCTCACCGTCGCCACCGACTCGCCGGCCTACACGCCCTGGTTCGTGAACAACACCCCGAGCAACGGCAAGGGCTACGAGTCGGCCGTCGCCTACGCGATCGCCGGCGAGCTCGGAGTCCCCCGCGACAAGGTCCACTGGGTCGTCGAGCCCTTCGACTCGAGTTACGTGCCGGGCGTGAAGAAGTTCGACTTCGACATCAACGAGATCTCCTACACCGCCGCGCGCGCCAAGGCGGTCACCTTCTCCACCAGCTACTACGACGTCACCCAGTCGATCGTGGCGCTGAAGACCAACCCCATCGAGAAGAAGCACTCGCCGGCCGAGCTCAAGACCTACCTCTACGGCGACCAGATCGGCACCACCGGGCTCGCCTACATCAACCAGCACATCAAGCCCACGCGCACCCCGCGCGTCTACTCGACGCTCGACCAGGCCGTGGCCGCCCTGCAGACCCACCAGATCGACGCCATCGTCGTGGACACCCCGGACGGCCAGTACATGGCCTCGTCGCAGATCCAGAACGCCAAGCACCAGTCCATCGCCACCCAGGTCGGCCAG
>DAIESF010000436.1 GCA_027346425.1 Gemmatimonadota bacterium
CACTCTCGGCACGCGGGCTGGCGACGTACGACTATCAGCTGTCCGACTCGCTCCGTTTCGAGATCCCCGGGCGCACGATCGACCTGTACGAGGTGAAGGTCCGCCCGAAAAACGATCGCGAGCCGGCGGCGGTGGGGGCGGTCTACATCGCGAAAGACGATGCGCAGGTGGTGCGCATGGCGTTCTCCTTCACCCGCAGCGCCCTCAAGGACCGCCAACTCGAGGACGTCTCGGTGGTGCTGGAAAACTCGCTCAACGAGGGGCGCTACTGGCTCCCGCGACGGCAGGAGATCGAGATCCGCCGCACGGGGAGCTGGATGGACTTCCCGGTGCGCGGCATCATTCGCGGGCGCTGGGAAATTCGCGACTACCGGGTGAACCAGGGGGGGACGGTGGCGCTCACCCCTGGGCCGGAGATCACCTACGCCCCGCCACAGCGGCGCGCGGGCTTCCGCTGGCCCGACACTCCCCTCCTCGCCGGAATTCCCGGCGACGTGCAGCTGGCGACCGACGACGATGTCCGGCAGGTGCAAGAAGAGGCGCGGCGCCTCGTGCGCGCCCAGGCGCTGCAACGCACGCAGTCCACGCTCCCGTCGGCGCGCTCGTTCTCCGACCTGCTGCGGGTGACGCGTGCCGAAGGGCTCGCCCTCGGTGGCGGGGTGCGGCGGCGCATTGGCGCGGGGCTCGACGCCGGCGTGCTCGGGCGGTTCGGACTCTCCGACCACGAGGGCAAGGCGACCGCCTCGCTGGGATGGGAGCGCGCCGACGGTGTCGCGCTCCGTCTCCGCGTCTTTCGCGACTACCGCGACGCGGGTGATGACGCCGAGACGTCGCGCACCCGGAACACCATCGCCGCCCAGGAGTTCGGAAGCGACTATACGCAGCCGTTTGATACGCGTGGCGTGGCGGCGTCGGTGCATCTTGGCGTGCATGCCGGTTTGCGCTGGGTCCTCGATGGCGGGTACGAGTGGCAACAGGCGGTGGACGTCGCCGCACGTTCCTCGCGGGGGAGCTACGCGCCAACGCTGGCGGCATTTCGCGGCAAGGGGCCGCGGTTGTCGCTGGCGGCCGAACGCCAGAATGGGGGGTGGTGGTGGGGATCGACGCTTCGCGCCCGCGGGGAGCTGCGCGTCGGGCGATTGTCGGGATGGCCTGGGGGAGCCGCTCCGGCGGGCGATTCGGCGGCGCCGGGACAGTTCGCGCGCGTGTTCGCCTCGGCTGAACTCACCCGCGAATTCGGGCGGGGGCAGTTGGCGGTGCGGGTCACTGGAGGGGCGGTGGACGCCCAGGGAGAGGTCGCCCCACAGCTCCTCCTCTTCGCGGGGGGGCCGCTCAGCGCCCCCGGGTACGACTTTCACCATTTCCAGAGCCGGACGCTCTTCACCCAACACGCGGAGTGGCGCTTCCCGATCCCCTTCGTGGCCATCCCACTGGGGCGGTGGGGGCGGATTCCCGGCGAGGCCCGGTTGGCCCCCTACATACACGGTGTGTATTCGGCGCGCGGAATCGACGGGATGCACCGCACCGCACCTGACGCCGCCGGAGGAGCGGGCTCAGGCGTTATGTCGTATCGCCCAGGGTGGTATCCGTCGCTCGGAGTCGGCACCCTCTCCTTCTTCGACCTCATCCGTGTCGACGTGGCCCGCGGGATGCGCGATGGGCGATGGACTTTCGGCATCGACATCAGCCGTGACTTCTGGTCGATACTGTGATGGTTTCTGGTTACAAATCGTCTCCAGAACGGTCGTTATTCCGTGAGCGTTCGCACGGGTGCCGCGCAACGCGCCGTCGGGCTCGACGCCCTCAGCACATAGCTTCCCCCGCACTCGTCGCCTCCTGTGACTTCGGTTGGAGATCGCGTACACATGTCGCTGCGCCACACCCGCGATGACTGGCTCCTCCCGACCCTCGAGGGGCTTGTAAGCGCGGAGGCGCTGGGCGAGCTGCGTCAACCGACGATCGAGAGCCTGTGGGATACGGCGACCAGACGGGGGTTCGCCACCGACGACGCGATCCTCGAGGCACTCTCGGCGCGGTTCCGCATGAAGATCGCCGACCTCGCCAGCTCCACCCCCGAGGCGCGTGATGTCGTCCCCGAGTCGCTGGCGCGCAAGTATCGTATCGTCCCGTTGCAGGTGACGGATGCGGTGCTCGACATCGCCACCGCCGATCCGCACGATCTCGACTGTGAGCGGACGCTCGGCTTCGCCGCCGGGCGCACGATCCGCATGCACCTCGCGGCTCCCTCGCGCCTGATGGACCGCATCGATGAGCTGTATCGTCCGGAGAGCACGGTCGAGAAGCTCCTCGAGGGCATGAACCAGTACGACGTGCAGTCGATCACCGATCAGGTGGATTCGTCCGACCTCGACCTGTCGGCCGACAAGGCGTCGGAGCGCCCGATCATCCGCCTCGTCGACCACATCATCGCCGAGGGGATCCAGCAGCGCGCGAGCGACATCCACCTGGAGTCGCAGGAGGGCGGGGTGCGGGTGCACTACCGCATCGACGGCGTCCTGCGCCAGGCGTTGACGTTGCCGAGGGCTGTCGGCATTCCGCTCGTCTCGCGCATCAAGATCATCTCGGGGCTCGACATCGCCGATCGCTTGCGCCCGCAGGACGGGCGGGCGCGCGTGTCGGTCGATGGCAAGCGTGTGGACCTGCGCGTCTCCACCCTTCCGGCGTCGTCGGGCGAGAAGGTCGTCATCCGCATCCTGGACTCGAGCAACAACCTCCTCTCGCTCGAGAACCTGGGGGTGAACGAGGCAGACTTCGCGCGCATCCAGCACCTGGTGAACCTGCGCGAAGGGATCGTCCTCGTCACCGGCCCCACGGGCTCGGGAAAGACGACGACGCTGTACGCGGCGCTGCGCACGATCCAGACGCGTGGTGTCAACATCGTGACGGTCGAGGATCCGGTCGAGTACAAGCTCGCGGGAATCGTGCAGGTGCAGGTGAACGAGAAGGCCGGGCTGACATTCGCCGCGGCGCTGCGGTCGATCCTGCGCCAGGACCCCGACGTCGTCCTCGTCGGCGAGGTTCGGGACAAGGAAACGGCCGGGATCGCGATCCAGGCGTCGCTCACCGGCCACCTGGTCCTCTCCACGCTGCACACGATCGATGCGGCGAGCTCGATCGCCCGCCTCCTCGACATCGGGGTCGAGAGCTACAAGATCGGCGCCGCGCTCAAGGGCGTCATCGCCCAGCGCCTGGTGCGCCGCCTCTGCCCGCACTGCCGCTCGCCGATGACCGAGCCGGTCGCCGATCGTCTGCGCCGCTGGCTCCCCGAAGGGGCGGCGCTCCAACGTCCCGTCGGATGCAACGAGTGCGGGAACACCGGCTATCGCGGGCGACTGGCGATCATGGAAGTGCTCCTCGCCGACACGGAGGTGGAGCGCCGCGTGGCCGCTGGCGAGACGACCGAACGGATCGTCGAGGCGGCGCGGGCTGGGGGGATGCGCTCGCTCTGGGAGTCGGGGATCGACCACGTCGTGGCCGGATCGACCGACCTCGAGGAGTTGCTCCGGGTCGTCGAGGTCCCCCTCGACCAGCCACTCCCGCGCCGCGACGCCCGCGCCGAACCTCGGCACCTGTCCCCGCAGGGCGGGGCACCCGCGGCCCCTCCCGCGCGCCCGACGCCATCGTCGACGCCCGTGGTTCCTCCATCGCAGCTGCGGGCCGCGTCGGCCGCCGCCGCGCGCACGACCTCGATGTTCGGCGATGACGCCCTCGAACTCGTCGATGACATCGCCCCGGCGCAGCGACGCGGCGCGCGAAGCACGGTACTCCTGGTCGAGGACGAGGAGTCGCTTCGGGCGGTCCTCAAGGACCTGCTCGAGCGCGACGGCTTCACGATCGTCGAGGCCGCCGACGGGATCGCGGCGCTCGACGAGATCGACCGCTCGGCTCCCGACGCCATCGTCCTCGACCTCAACCTTCCGCGCCTCGACGGTTACGGGGTGCTGGCGCGCCTCCGCTCACGAGCCATCACGGCGGAGATCCCGGTCATCGTCCTCACCGCCAAGGCGGACGAGGACAATGAGGTGCGTGTCTTCGAGTCGGGGGCCAACGACTTCCTCACCAAGCCGTTCCGGCCGCGGGCGCTCACGGCCCGGTTGCGTGCCCTCCTTCGGAAGAGTTAGCCTGCCGGGGTAAGGGGTTTTGCGGGAGCACGCAACGTGCTCCCGTTTCTACTTGGGAGCATCGCATGACGGAGCTCAAGGTAGGCGTCGTCGACGTCTTCGTGATCGATCCGCGCCCCGATGGGTGGCGGGTCCTGATCCTGCGCCGTGCCGACGGGACCCGCTGCACCGGCGCGTGGGAGGTCGTGCATGGTCGCATCGAGGGAGACGAGCGTCCCGAGGAGGGGGCCGAGCGGGAGCTCCGCGAGGAGACTGGGCTCGCCCCCGTGCGCCTGTACAACGTCACCTGCCACCCGTTCTACCTCCACCGTTTCGGGGTGGTGCAGGTAGCGGTCGTGTTCGCCGCATTTGCCGACAGCGAGGCCCCGCTCACGCTCGGGGTGGAGCATGATATGGCGGAGTGGGTCGGGCTCGAGGAGGCGTTGGCGCGGCTCGTGTGGCCGCGCTCGCGCACCTCGCTGCGGGATATCCAGGCGCTCCTCTCCAATGGCGACGCCGGGCCGGTGGAGGACGTGCTGCGGGTGAAGTAGGGGGTGGGGG
>DAIESF010000013.1 GCA_027346425.1 Gemmatimonadota bacterium
TCTCGTTGCGCATGAAACCGTTGAGGAAGTTCTCGTCCACCGACGCGAGGATGAATCCACGCGAGGCGAGCAGCTCCCCCAGGTAACGATAGCCCGGGTCGGAGAAGTCCTTCATGCCGTGATTGCCGTGCACGATGAGCACGAGCGGATACGGACCGGCGCCGTCGGGGTACCACACGCGCCCGTTGATCGGGAGTTTGGTGAAGTCGAAGCCCCAGTATTTCTTGCGAAGCTTTCCCTGTTGCGGATCGGGGGGGCCGGCAAGCTTGCTCCCGTCGACGCTGGCGGTTCGGATGGCCACCGAATCGCGGTATTCTGCGCGTCGCTTGTCGGTCCCGCTTCCGTAGTACAGGCTTCGTACCGACAACGGGCCGCGCACCCCGGGATCGGGAGCGGCGATCGACTGCCGGCTGAGCACGACTGCGGAGTCGTCCTTGGCCAGTTTGAGCGGTGCCGCGATGCACGCGGCCAACAGCAGCGTCGCACTCAGCCGCAACGGCGTCGCGTATCGAGAGCGGGGGCCAACATTCATGGGATCGGAGGGGGAGGAGTGTCTGTCAGCGGAGTTCGACACCCGTTCACGCGATAAGGTGTGCACGCCGGGTCAGATCCACTCCAGCGTCGTCCTCGTCCGTTCGGTCACCACGTTGCCGGTGTTCGACGTCATCTCCGGCTCGAACAGGACGACGTGCACCTCCTCATCAGCGACCGGGCGGTGCTCGACGCCTCGCGGGACGATGTAGAACTCCCCCGGGGCGATGGCAACCTCGCCGTGGCGCAGTTGGATCCGCAGCGTCCCCTTGACCACGAGGAAGAGTTCGTCCTCGGTCGCATGGAAGTGCCAGTCGAACTCCCCCTTGAGCTTGGCCACCTTGACCAGCTGGCCATTGAGCGCCCCGACGACACGCGGGTGCCAGTGGTCGTCGAACCGGGAGAACTTCTCGGCGAGGTTGACGGGCTTCATGCGGCGCGGAGGATGGAGGGAGACGTCGTCACGCGCCGCCAGTGAGTGCCGATCGGCGCGTGATCCAGCGGTAGACCGGATAGCTGCAGGCCATGAACACGATCCCCACCAGCGCGGTGGTGGCATCGGCTGCTACGAATGCGACGAGGAGCGCGAGCGACGCCACGAGTGCGAGGATGGTCGTCGCCGGCGCCCCCCAGGCGCGATACGGGCGCGCGAGCCCGGGTTCGCGGCGACGCAACACCAGCACGTTGAGCGTGTTGACGGCGTCGACCGAGGTCATGAGGAAGGCGGTGAGGGCAAAGAGTCGCTCGAAGGTCCCGCTGAAGGCAAGTGCCATGGCCACGAGGGCGGTGACGATGGTGGCCACCGCCGGCGTTCCGCCGCGAGTGACCGACGCCGCACACTGGAAGAACAGCCCGTCGCGGGCGAGGGCGAAGAGCGTCCGCGGCGCGATCATGACGAGGGCATTGACGATCCCCAGGAGCACGACGAGCGCCAGCGCGGTCACGAGGCGATCGCTATTGCCGCCAAAGACGCGCTGCATCGCGCTTGCCGCGGGGAGCGTGCTGGCGGCGAGCTCCGGTATGGGGAGGACATGCAGGTAGGCCGCATTCATCAACAGGTAGATCGCCATCACGAAGAGCACCCCGCCGAGCAGCGCGCGCGGGATGTTGCGCCCGGGGTCGGTCTGCTCCTCACCGAAGAAGGCGGCCGAGTACCAGCCACCGTAGGCCCCGATCACGAGCTGCAACGCGCCGGCGAAGGCCACGAGGGTAACCCCGCCGGTGGCGGGCGCGGCGGCGCTGGCCGCATACGGAGCCGGGCCGGACACGCCGGGCACCGTGAAACAGGCGGCCACGAAGGCGAGGAGTGCCACCGCCTTCACCAGCGAGACGACTTCCTGCGCCCGGCTGCCGGAACGAATCCCCGCCAGCTGCAGGGCTACGAACGTCGCGAGGGCGCCCACGGCGACCTGCGGCTCGCGTCCGGCGAGTACCGGGAGGAGTCGTGCCGAATACTCGGCGAAGGCGAGCGGGAGATACGCCGCCGCGACCGTGAGGGCGAGCCAGTCACTCCATCCGACCAGGAAACCACCGTACGGCCCCAGCGCTCGCCGCGCGAACACGTACGAGCCGCCCGACCTGGGAATGGCAGCCGCGAGCTCGGCGAGATTGTTGGCCTGCAACAGGGCGTAGACCCCGGCCAGCCCCCAGGCGAGGAAGATCAGGGGGGCGTACTGCACCAGCCCGGCGATCGTCCCCGGCGTCCGGAGGATCCCCACCCCCACCGCCCCGCCCACGATGATGGCGAGCCCGAAGCCGACGCCGAGGACACGATGCAGGGCGCCGCGGGCGGGTTCCATATCGTTAGGCGCCGAGCGACCGCGTCCGGATCTCCTCCTGCACGCGGGCGATGAATGCATCCACCGCCACGATGTCCTGTTTCTTTCCCTCGCCGCGGGCACGCACGGCGAGCGTCCCCTGCTCGGCCTCGCGCTTCCCCAGCACCGCCATGTACGGGACCTTCTGCATCTCGGCCTCGCGAATGCGGTAATTGAGGGTGTCGTTGTGCGCGTCCATCGTGGCGCGGATCCCCGCTGCCCGGAACTTCGCCGTGACCTCCGCCGCCTGCGGTGCGAGGTCGTCGGTGATGGGGAGGATGCGCACCTGCTCCGGCGCCAGCCAGACCGGGAAGGCGCCGGCGAAGTGCTCGATGAGGATCGCCATGAAGCGCTCGAACGAACCGCTCACCGCGCGATGGATGACCACCGGACGGTGCACGGTGTTGTCCTCGCCCACGTAGGACATGTCGAAGCGCTCGGGGGCGGCATAGTCCAGCTGGATCGTTCCCAGCTGCCAGGCCCGCCCTAACGAGTCCGTGACGTCGAAGTCGATCTTGGGGCCGTAGAAGGCGCCGTCGCCCGGCTTGAGCGCATACGGCATCCCGGTGGCCTCGAGCGCGCTCTTGAGCGCGGCCTCGGCCCGGTCCCACATCTCGTCGGTCCCGACGCGCGTCTCGGGGCGGGTGGCGAATTTCACCGTCGCCGTGAGCCCGAACGTCCGGTAGTAGCCGAGGATGAATTGCATGAGGCGATGGACCTCCTCGGCGATCTGCGATTCCATCAGGAAGATGTGGCAATCGTCCTGCTGGAACTGGCGCACGCGCGTGAGCCCCGACAGCGCCCCGGTCAGCTCGTTGCGGTGCAACACGTCGTAGGTGTTGTAGCGCAGCGGCAGCTCGCGGTACGAGTGCTTCTTGCTGTTGAAGAGGAGGTAGTGCGAGGGGCAGTTCATCGGCTTGAGCGACATGTCGTGCTCCTCCGTCTCGGCGTTGAGCACGAGGAACATGTTCTCCCGATACTTCCCCCAGTGGCCCGACTGCTCCCACAGCGCCTTGTTGTACAGGAGCGGGGTCCTGATCTCCTTGTAGTCGTCGCGCTGCAGCTCGCGAAGGTAGTCGTTGATCGTGTTGACGATCGCCGTCCCCCGCTCCGTCCAGAAGGCGGCGCCCGGGGCGTACGGGTGGAACATGAAGAGGTCGAGCTGTTTCCCCACCACGCGGTGGTCGCGCCGCTTGGCCTCTTCCAGGCGGAACAGGTGCTGCTCCAGCTCCTCCTTCTTCCAGAACGCCGTAGCGTAAATGCGCTGCAGCATCTGGCGCCGCTCGTCACCGCGCCAGTACGCACCGGCGGTGTTGAGGAGCTTGAAGTGCTTGAGGTACGACGTATCGGGGACGTGCGGGCCGCGGCACAGGTCGATGAAAGGACCGTCGGTGTACGTCGAGATGATCTCCCCCACCGGGAGGTCGGCGATCCGCTCCAGCTTCAGCGGATCGTCGGCAAACCGTCGGTTGGCCTCGTCGACGTTGACCTCGTCGCGCACGAACGGATACTTCTCGGCGATCACCTTCTTCATCTCCGCCTCGAAGGCCTCGAGGTCCTCGGGGGTGAAGGGCGTTTCGACCTCGAAGTCGTAGTAGAAGCCGTCATCGATCGCCGGGCCGAAGCCGATCTTGGCGTCGGGGCGCAGGCGGCGCACCGCGGTGGCCAGGATGTGCGCCCCGGAGTGCCGGAGGACCGGGAGCGACTCGGGGTCTTTCTCGGTGAGCACCTTGAATGCCCCCCCGCGCCGCAGGGGGGTCATGAGATCCTGAACCTCGCCATTCACCGTGACCGCGATGGCCGCGCTGAGCAGTCGCGGTCCGATCGAGGCCACCACGTCGCGCGGGAGTGTGCCGGCTTCAACTTCGCGCGTGTCGCCGTTGGGAAGGGTCAGGGTCAGCAAACCGGACATGAGCAGCGGGGACGATGCGGGGGGTGAGGAGCGTGGACTTGCGCTCGAACGAGTCGCGCCGTACGGGAGGGCCTAACGGACGCCGTCGATGAGCGGGGTGACGCGGGCCGCGTAACGGAACGCCAGAACGACCCCGGCGACGACCACCGCCGCGACGACGAGCCACGGAACGAGGCGCGCGAGCGTGGTGGGACGTGGGTCCGAGGGCGCGGATCGCATATTCACGATGCGCAAGTTATCGTACGACAGCGAGTTGATGCTACGGGGCCTCGCGCGCCCCCCGCTCACCCGATACAACGCATGGTTCGGTATCACGACGACGACGACGATTCCGGCTCAGGCCGCACCCTCCTGATCACGGCGGGCGTGTTGGCCGGGGTGCTCGCCGGGGCGGTGGTTGCCCAGCGATTCGGTGGATGGAAGGGGGTGCGTCGGCTCCTCAAGCGCCGTCGTTCGCCCCTGTACGCCGCGCTGGGCCGTGTCCTCCCGCAGGGTACGCTAGCGACGCTCCTCGACGTGGTCGGCCTCGAGGAGATGGTTCGCGGGCTGCTCGACAAGACCCGCCGTCCGTCGACGCGCCGCCGCCTACGTCGGCACGACCCTGACCTCGACGAGTACGAGGTGGACGAGATCGAGCGCGCCGTCGCCGGCCTGGACGACGAGGAGGACGGGCGGCGCCCGCTCGCCTCGGACGAAGACGTACTTGTCGACGACGGCGAGGAGGAAGAATCCGAGGCGGTCCGCGACCAGGACGAGGCCCACGAAGTCGACGCGCGCGAC
>DAIESF010000030.1 GCA_027346425.1 Gemmatimonadota bacterium
GTGGCCACGCCGGTGAAGGCGACGTCAGGCGCCCCGCTCGAACGCGGCGCGTCCGGACCCACCTCCGGACCCGCTTCGGATTCGTCGTCACGTCGCGAATTCTCGCGCCGCTGACGAGGCTCGCGGCGGGCGAAGTGCGCGAAGAAGCTCCGCACCGACTGCCCATGGCGATCGGCCGCGTCGCGCGGGGCAATCCCCCCCTCCACCGCCGACGCAGCGCCACGCTCCAGCGCCGAGACGCGGTCCTGCAACGAGGGATCGTCTGGCTCTTGGGCGAGCAGCTGACGGTAGATGGCCAGCGCTTCGTCGTGAAACCCCTGCTGCAGGTACAGCTCCGCCATCGTCTCCGTGACGAACGGCGCGCCCTCGACCTCCGGCGCCCCCTCCTGTGCCCCCTCCTGCACCGATGCCATGAACGTTTCTTCGACGCCTGCGCTCACTTCGCAGAACTCGTCGACGTCGCGCGACACCAGCCCTTCGATCGGCTCAGCGCCCTCGTCCTCGGCGGCTGCAGCCGACGACGTGGGGACGGGTTCCGGCTCGCCGAACGCCGATTCGATCGAGAACGGCTCGTGCGCGCTCAACTCGGGCGCCCCCGCCGCATACGCGTCGGGCACGCCCGCCGCACGCGCGTCGGGCTCGTCGAGCGGGACGGAGATGGAGCTGGCGATGAACGGCGTATCGTCCTCTACCGGGGGGACAAACTCCCCGTACTCGACCACGAAACCCTCGAAGGGTGCCGCGTCGAGCGACGCCTCGGGGTAGCCCAGGATCGTCTCCATCGACTCGATCCCCGCCGTCGGCTCCGTTGGCTCCACGACAGACGCATCGTCGGACTGGGAGACGACGTCGACTTCCATCAGCGGGGCCGCAGCCGGCTCACTGTCGGCTTCCCATGCGCCGGCGACGGATGGCTCGGGCATCCAGGTCGCCGCGACCTCTTCCTCTGGTGCCTCGGCCTCCGGTGCCTCGGCCTCCGCGGCACCCACAGCAGGCGTCTCGGTCCCCTCGGCCACCACGTCCGGCTCACCGAGGGCGTCGTCGGACACCGACGGCCACTCGGGCGATTCCGTCTCCGACGAAATGGCCGCGAGGAATGGCGGCGTCGGCGTGGACGTCAGGACATCCGGGGCGGCGGGGACGTACGGAGGGGTCGGCGCCTCGCTGGCGCTGATCGCGGGGAGCGCGACCTCGTCCATTTCGAGCGAGACCGCCGGCGATGCTCTCGGCGTCATCTCGCTGAGGTCCGGGAACAACGAGTCGTCGAAGGCGGGGACCGTCACGTCCTCCGCTGCGCTCGCCGAGGCCGTCTCCAGTGGTGACGAAGGGGAGGCGGGGGCCGCAGGCGGGGCAAACCAGTCCTCCGGGATCGGCTCGGCGACGGCCTCCAACTCGCCCATCGCCTGTGCGGGGAGCTCGTCGGCGAAGAGATCGTCGGGGATCGATGCCGTGCCGGCAGGCGTGAGGGCTGAATCGTCGGTCGTCGCGTTGGCGACGCTCGGTTCCGGGACGGGCGGCGTAAAGCCCGGGAGGTCGCCGTCGATCTCGACCGGCTCCGGGAAGGCATCGTGGATCGTCGCGATCGGCGAGGCGGGGACACGCGGCGCCGGCGGCGCCTCCGTTGTCTCCCCCCTCCACGAGGAGTCGGCGAAGGCAGGAGGCGCGACGATCTGGTCGGACGGCGATTGGGTCAGGAGCGCCGGGATCCCCTCGAAGGGCGTCGTCCGGGCGGTCGCGGGCTCAGTGGGCGTCGCGAACTCGACCGTCCGGAGCAGCTGGGCGATCTCGTCGTTCCGGGGATCGGCCTCGAGCACACGCTCGTACCAGACGCGCGCCTGATCGGGCTCACCCTGCTCACGCGCGATGTCGCCGAGGAATCGCAGGGCAATCAGGTTTTCCGGGTCGAGATCCAGCGACGCCTCGAAGATTTGTCGAGACTCTCCTAGCTCACGTGCCTCGTAGAGCGCCTGCGCCAGGACGATGTGGCCACTGATGTGCCCGGGCTGGTTCGGGAGATGCGCGCGACACAGCGCGATCGCCTGGGGAAGATCGCCCAGTTTGCGGTACTCGTTGGCGAGCGGCGCGAAGTAGCGGCGCGGATTCTCGTCAAACTTCTTTTTCAGCTCGTCGAGACGGGCGGAGGTGGCCATGCCTAGCCCTCGAAGTCATCGCGCCGCGTGGGGCGCTCAAGGAGAACGATTTGGTACTCAGTCTCTGAGACGAGCAAGTCGGTCAGAAGTGACACGCTAACTTGATTTTAGGCGCAGATCACAAATAGCTTTCGCGGCTCTCGATACCCCCCGCTACACCCCGTGTTCAAGCAGGAGTAACCGCCCCGTGCTGCATCAGATGCGGAGCTCCGCGAAGTGGATCTGGCTGTTCATCGTCGTCTGCTTCGTGGGTGTCTTCCTTTTCGCCGAAACCTCAGGTCTGCTGGGGGTCGGTCCTACGCAGATCACCCCGGGAACTGCCGTCGCCGAAGTCAACGGCGTCGACGTCCCGTACCTCGCATGGGCCAACCTATCGAATCAGTTGGCCCAGCAGGAAGAGCGGACTTCCGGACGCGGCCTGACGCTCGACGAGCGTCGCCGGGTCGAGAACCAGGCGTTCGAACAGCTGGTCTCCAATATCCTGCTGGAACAGGAGTACAAGCGCCGCGGGATCACGGTCTCCGATCAGGAGGTCATCGAGGCGGCCCAGCAGAGCCCGCCCGCTGAGCTCACGCAGAGCCCGGACTTCCAGACCGACGGCCGCTTCGACATCCAGAAGTACCGTCGTTTCATCGGTAGCTCGGCGGCGCGTGCCCAGGGGGTGCTCGTGCAGCTGGAGAACTATTACCGCACCGAGATTCCGCGTGCCAAGCTTTTCGACCAGCTGGCGGGCGACGTCTTTGTCTCCGACGCCAAGCTGTGGAGCGTGTACAAGGACATGAACGACTCGGCACAGGTGTCCTTCGTCATGTTCGACGCCTCCACCGTCCCTGACTCGGCGGTGAAAATCTCGGAGAGCGACCTGCGCGCGTACTACGACAAGTACAAGAAGCAGCTCGAGCGTCCGGGGCGTGCCGTCGTCACCGTCGTGAGCGTGCCGCGCACCATTGGTGCGTCCGACACCGCCGCGACGCTGCAACGCGCGGTGGCCTTGCGCAACGAGATCCTCTCCGGGACGTCGTTCGAGGATGCCGCGCGACGCGAGTCGGCCGACACCGTCTCGGGACGCGACGGTGGCTCGCTCGGCACGGGGGCCCGCGGGCGCTTCGTGAAGCCGTTCGAGGATGCGGCGTACGCGCTCAAGGTGGGCGAGATCTCGCAGCCGGTTCTCACGCAGTTCGGTTATCACCTGATCAAGGTGGACTCGCGCAAGGGTGACACCCTCACCATGCGCCACATCCTGCTGCGCGTGCAGCAGAGCGACTCGTCGGCGGTGCTCTCGGACCGCCGCGCCGATTCGCTCTCGCGCATGGCCGCCTCGCAGGACCGCAAGGAGCGCCTCGACAGCGCGGCGCGGGTCCTTGGCCTCACCCCCACCCGGGCGGTGGCCGTCGAGGGCGAGCCGCTCATGGGGAATGACGGTCGCAGCATCCCGAGCGTGAGTGCGTGGGCGTTCGGTGGCGCCAAGGTCGGCGAGACCAGCGAGCTGTTCGACTCCGACGAAGGGTACTACGTCGCCGCCCTCGATTCGCTCTTCGAGGGGGGGATCCCGACGTTCGAGCAGGCCAAGGATGACATTCGCCGTCAGCTGCTGTCGCGCCGGAAGGCGGAGACGCTCCTCCCCAAGGCTGAGGCGCTGGCCAAGGCCGCCGCGACCTCCACGCTGGAAGCGGCCGCCGCGGCCGCCGGCGCCACCGTCACCAAGACGGAGATGTTCACCCGTCCGCAGTTTGTCGCCGGGCTCGGGCGCTTCAACGCGGCGGTGGGCGCTGCCTTCACGCTCCCCATCGGTGCGGTGAGCGCACCGATCGTCACCGATCAAGGGGTGTTCATCCTCCGCGTCGAGAAGCGCGTCGATGCCGACAAGGCGGCGTGGGAAAAGCAGAAGGACACGCAGCGGCGCGAAGCCATCAGCTCCATCCAGCAGCTGCGTGTGCGCACCTTCCTGAACGAGATTCGGCAGGGTGCGAAGGTCAAGGATCACCGCAAGGAGATCAACGCGCTCGCCCGTCAGCAGACCGGCTAAGCGAGACCGACACAAACGAAGAAGGGCGCCGCACGTTGCGGCGCCCTTCTTCGCTAGCGATGGTCGCGCGTCGACGGGCGGTTGCCCGGTTCTGACGCCCACGCCCTAGCTCAGGAGAGCAGGCGCTTGGGTTCGGGACGCGCTTCCTCGTCCTGGTGCAGCGGCTCCGCCTGGCGCGGCGGGAGCGACTGGCGCGACTCTTCCTGCAGCGTGCGGTCGACGTCAGAGAGCCCCTTCTTGAATTCCTTGATGCTCTTGCCGAACGACGCTCCGATCTCCGGGAGTCGGCGTGCCCCGAAAAGGAGCAGCACGACCACGAGGATCAGGAGGATCTCCATGAAGCCCAAGTTTCCGAAGTTCATATGATCTCCTAGAAAAGCGATCGCGCGATGAGGTAGGCGATCAATACACCAACAAGGCTCAGAAGTGACACATCGAGCGCGATGGGCCCCAATGCGAACTTCAAGATAACGAGGTCAACCTGCAAGGGGCCCAGTGACGGCGTGACTCCCGTCGTCAAGAATTCCTTAACGGCCCCGACCGGCAGGAACTTGCGTGAGAATTGTGTCATGAAGCCCCCGATCACGAAGCCGACGGCGAGGACGATTCCGTGAAAGAGGGGGCGGCGGGTGGCGGTACCCTTTGCCATCACGATCTCCGGTCGAGGACGTAGGCCAGCGTGTCGTACAGGGCGGCTCGCACCGGGCTCTCCGGGAGGTCGGCCAGCGCCTCCTCTGCCTGACCCGCGAACTCTTCGCCGCGGTGCCGCGCGTACTCCAGCCCGCCGGCGTCCCGGACAATCTCCACAACCGCGGCGATCTGCTGGTCCGTGGGTTCTGGCGTGGTGAACAGCTCGTCGATCACCCTCCGCTGCGAGGCGCTCGCTCGACGCAGCACGTCAATCAGGGGGAGCGTGACCTTGTGTTCCTTGAGGTCGAGCCCGGCCGGCTTTCCGGTCGTCCCCGAACTCTCGGTGTAGTCGAGAAGGTCATCCTGCACCTGAAACGCCATTCCCAGCCGCTCGCCGAAGTGGGCCAGCTGCAGACGGTACCGGGGAGCTCCACAGAGCGCACCGACGTCGCACGCCGCCTTGAAGAGCGCGGCGGTCTTGCACTTGATCAGGAATTCGTAGTCGTCCTCCGAGAACGCGAGCGCATCGAGCGCTCCCAGCTGTCGCATCTCCCCCACCGTGAGCTCGTTGGCGGCGTTCGCGAAGACCCGCAGCGCCTCCATGTCGTCGAGCCGGACCAGTTCCTGGATGGCGCGCGAATAGAGGAAGTCTCCAGCGATGACCGAGACTTCGTGGGTGAAGAGGGCGTTGATGGTCGGCATGCCGCGGCGCAATACGGAGTGATCGACCGCGTCATCGTGCACCAGCGTCGCCAGGTGGATCAGCTCGAGCACGGCAGCGTACGAAGCGGCGCGCTCTTCCCCGCCCCCCGTGACCTCACTGGAGAGGAGGAGGAGGGTGGGTCGCACCATCTTCCCCTTCATGAGCATCAGGTGCTGGTTGACGCCGCGGAAGAACTCGCTGTCGATGGCGACAATCCGCCACATCTCGTCGTGGACGCGGGAGAGCGCCTCGGCGACGGGGGCCTGGATGTCCTTGAGCGAAACGGGGGTGGAGGATCCGGTTCGGGGTCTTGCTGTCACTGGGTTACGTGCTCCATGGCGGCCACGCGCTGCGCGACATCGCGGAACTCGATGTCGACGGCAAACACCCGCTGATAATAACCAAGTGCATCAGCATGGCGGGCCATAACTTCGCTCGCGTACCCCAGGAGATACAACACCCCCACCAACTTCTGGTCGTCGGCCCCGGTCGTCTCCAGCGCCCGCCGAAGGAGGGTCACGGCCACCTGCAGCTGTCCCTTCTCCACGAAGCACTGCCCCAGCGCCTCGTACGAGCGCACCCGGTGCGTGTCGCCCCGTAGCGACTTCTGGAACTCGGCGATCGCTTCGTCGACCAGCCCCATTTCCTTGTAGGCGACCCCCAGATCGTAGTGGGAGGCGTAGTCCTCCTCATCCAGGTTGGCGGCCACCCCCTGCTTGAAACGGCGGAGCATATCGTCAAAATCCGCCTGCTCGTTCCCCGTCGGAGGCGATTCGACCGTGACCATCCGCGTGGAGCGCACCGGCTCATCGTCACGGAGCCACTCCCCCAGGTCGATGAAGTCGCCGTCGGTCATCGGGGAGGAATCATAGGCGGTCCCCGTCGACGTCTCCTCGCGGGTCTCACCATCGGCACGAGCGCCCTCGCCCCGTTCCGCCGCCCCGAGCGCGATCGCCGGCTCGGCCACCGAGGGGGTGGCGAACGCTGCATCGATCTGTTCGTCGAGCGATGGAGCGGTTGGTCCCGGCAGCGACGCGCCGTCCAGCGACTCCGCGACAGGAGCATCGACTACTTCGAACGCCCCCTCGAGGGCCGCGACGGGCTCGCTGTCGCGCGCTTCCTCGGCGGTCCGCGCTACCGCCGGCGACTGCTCCGCGGCCGCCGGCTGCTCCAAGGTCCCCTGCGCTGGCGAGCCGATCTCGTCGCCGGCGACGGGCGTGGCGACGCGCTCGAAGAGCGCGGTCACCGACGTCTCGGACTCGGTCCCCGCGGCGGCGGATGGATCACTCGCGTCATCGACGGCCGACTCGCCGTCCGTGGTCAGGAGGCCGAGCGCGAACCGGGCGCGCCCGTTGGTCGGCGACAGCTCGAGGACCCGGCCGTAGACCACGCGCGCCTTCTCCGGGTCGCCGCTTCGGAAGAGCGCGTCGGCCAGTTCGACATAGGCTTCGACCAGGCGCACGCGATCGTTGGCTCGCACGGCGTACTCGACGCGCTTCTGGTGGTGCAGCACCGAGGCGGGGACGACGCGCAGGACCACGTCGGCCACGCCGCGCGCCCCGTCGAGATTGCCGAGCTGCTCAAAGGCGCGCATGGCCACGTCGAGCTCCGCGAGCCCCGCCTCGCGGTCTCCCTGGTCGAGGAGCGCCTCCCCAAGCTGGCGACGTAGCTCGACGTTTCCGGGGTCGAGTTCCAGGCGTCGGCGGAGCTGTGCTTCGACCCCTCCGAACGACAGGGTGCTTCGCGGCGTGTGCATGCGCGCGAAGAAGCCGTCGCCCGACGACGAATTGGACATGCGCCCCGACGGCGAATGCGGCGCCTCGCCATCCGGCGCGACCCACATCGTCGCGGCCGCGAGGTCGTCAAAGCGCATCGTCGACCGCGGCGTCGCCTCGTCGCGGCGCGCGCCGATGGCCCGAACCTCACCCGAGATGAGATCCCCCATGTGCTCGTCGCGCCACTCGCCGTCGATGAGCACTTCCGGAGCCTCGTCGTCGGGCCACTCGCTCGCCGCGGGCTCCGGCACGTGCTCGGCGTCCTCGGCAGCGCCCGCCTCATCCGACGAGACTTCGCCCGACTCGGCGAAATCACGCGACGTGGCCGCATCCCGATCCGGCAAGGCGTCGTCGATGTCGCCCGCGTGCGGGAGGAAGTCGCTTGTGTCGCCCTCCTCGACCTCGAACGGGACGACATGGAGGTCCACCTCCTGCCCGCTCCCCTCCTCGACCTCGAGGAGCGGCAGCTCGACCGACTCTTCGCGGAAGGCGATGTCGACGTCGGTCGTGTCCGCGTTGCCCTCGCCCTCCTGAACCACGCCATCGCGACCCTCGACCAGGGCACGCAACGCCTCCACGTTCAGGGCGCTCGCGCTCGCGTCCACCGGCTCCGCGTCTCGATCCTCGCCCGCCGCGTCGTGGCGCATGAAGGGGGCGGTGAGTTCGTCGAGGAGATTGATGTCGCGCCCTTCGCCGCTGGCATCATACGCAGCGTCGCTGATCGATCGCAGATCGTCGATCGCCGGGAGGCTGTCGCCGGCTGCAACGCCCTCCGTCGGTTCGCCCCGGTCCTCCTCACCCGACTGGTACTGCGCCGAGTCGGCCGACGCGCCGGTCGCGGGGGAGGCGTCGCGCGCGTCCGCGGCGTGCTCCGCCACAGCGTTCGGCTCATCGGCCGCGATCGCATGCGCATCGTCCTCAGCGAGGGCCGGCACGCCCATCGGCGTCAGGAGACGATCGAGCGCCAAGTCGTCGCGGGGGGCGCTGAGCGCCGCCTCGACCCAGGCGTCCGGCGTCTCATCGCCCTGGAGCGCAAACTCCAGGCGCAGCGAACGCTTTGTCTCCTCGTCGATCTGCTCCGAAGGCACGGCGAGGATCTCGTCAGTGGTCCTGGCCGATCCGTCCTGCGCCACCAGCTCGGCGGTGTCGCGCGGCGCGCGCTCGACCACGTCGGACGTCGCCTCGTCGACGTCGGACGTCACCGTGTCCACATCGACCGACCGCTCCACCGCATCGCGACCTTCCTCCACGTCGCTGGGCTCGCCCTCGCCCAGCAGCACCGGCTCAGCGACGGAGTCCACGGTCGCCTCCCCCACCTCGAGCACCGCGTCACCCGCATCGATCTCGTCGACCGACAACTCGGCGAACTCGGAGAATTCGGAACGCAACTCGGCGCCCGACGGAATCTCTCCCTGCCGCGGCTCGTCGGGCGACCCGAGCGCCAGCGAAGCACCGGTCTGCAGCGCGTCGAGGTCGATCGGCGACGGGGAGCCCGTCACCGCCGACGCGTGCAACTCCGCGGAGGTGACGTCGCCGACCGGAGGGAGCGACAGGAGGTCGATGGGGCCAACCGGTCCGTCGTCCACCGCGTTCGACAGGACTGCCGAATTCAGCGGCGTGTTCAAGACCGACAGAAGGTCGATCGCTGCCTCGTCGGGAAGGAGGAGTGGGAGGCTCGACGGGAGGGCGAGGTCGTGTTCGTTGCGCGAGCTCGCCCCCTCTTCTGTGGGGAATGCCGGGACGACATCCAGATCGAGGGTCGCGAACTCCCGCCCGGACATCGGGGGCTCGTCGAGCAGCGGCGAAAGTGCAGGATGCGCCCCCGACAGGGAGACGCGTGGCACCTCGAGGCCGTCGAGCAGGGGAATCGGATCGGCCGTCGCGCTCCACGCCTCGACGGTCTGCGAGAGGAGCGATTCACCAGAATCGTCCGTGGACTCGGCGTCAGCCCCGTTTCGCTCCAACCCATCCACGTCCGCCCCGGCCGACGAGAGCGCGGCATTCTGTGCGTCCGCATCGTCGATCGTCGCTTCGAATCCGTCGATCGATGGCGAGGCCTCGCCTCCCGTCGCGTCCCCCTCGGCGTCGGGATCGAAGGTGATGATCAAGCCGTCGAGCGCCGGGATGCGCGACGTCTCGGGCGTGGGCGTGACCACGACCGCAGCTTGATGCGAAGCGGCATCACCGTTCGCCCGCGCGGCGGGCGGCTGAGCAGCGTCGAGATCGAGGAAGACCAGGTCGTTCGACTTCTGGGCGATGAACGCACCGGAGGGGCGCGGGACGACATCCGGGTCGATCGCCTTGATGCGGTCGATGGTGGCTCGCGCCTCGGCGCTCCGTCCTTCGGCCTCGAGCTTGTTGTACAGCGTCTCGAGCTGTTCGACCGCCTCCGACTTCCGGTTCTCCTTGTGGAGCCACTCCGCCAGCATCAACCGGATGTCGTCCTGGTCGGGGCAGAGGTCGGCGAACTCCTTGAGCGCGCGAAACGCCTCGTCCACATGCCCCGCCTTCTGCATGCGGTCCGCGTATTCCAGGAAGTTCTTCTTGGCGTCGCTCTTGAATCCCTTGCTGGCCGAGATCTTCCCGAGCTTGTAGTAGACCGCGGTGCGCGCCGGCGACTGGCGCAGGATCTTGTTGCAGAGAGCGATGGCGTTGTTCAGGAAGCCACGCTCGGCGTACACGTCGACCGCCTTCTCGTAGTAGGCAAGCGCCTCGCTGACGTTCCCTTGTCGCTGCAGCAGGTCGCCGACCCGGTTGAAGAGCTGCAGGTCCGCGTCGTCGAGGTCGCGGCCCGCTTCCTCGAGGATCTGGATGTACAGCGACAGCGCGCGGTCGAACTGCTTCTTCTGCTCGAAGTCCGCGGCCTTCTTCTTCAGCTTGCCGACGTTGGCGTTCGACATCAGGACGTGACCATCCCCGTGGGCAGTCGCTCATCGCGGTGCGCGCGTGCGCCGGCGCCCCCATGCCGAGTCGGCGCGTGCATCACGCGGCGCATGGCACTCCACGCACCCAGGTCGCGCGACAGCGGCGGTCGCCGTACCAGTAGGGGAGTTCGCGCAGGTCCTCGATGTCGAACAGTGCGAGGTCGGCCGAGAATCCCGCCGCGATCTGCCCCGTCTCGTGGGCAAGGTCGAGCGCCGCCGCCCCGTTCACGGTGGCGGCAAGGAGCGCTTCGGAAACCGACAGGTGCAACTGGCTCACGGCGAGAGTGAGGATGAGCGGGAAGTTCGGAGTCGGAGAGGTGCCGGGGTTGAAGTCCGTCGCCAGCGCGACGGCTGCTCCCCCATCGATCAATGCCCTCGCGGGCGCTTGCCGGTCCTTGCCAAGAAAGAGCATCGTTCCGGGAAGGAGCGTGGCGACGGTCTGCGAAGCCGCCAGCGCCCGGATCCCGTTGTCGGAGATCGCCGCCAGGTGATCGGCCGACGTCGCTCCGAGTGCGGCGGCGAGTTCTGCCCCCCCCGAGGGGCGCAGTTCGTCCGCATGCAGCTTGAGGCGAAGCCCGGCCTCGCGGGCGGCGGTCAGCACCGCCCGTGACTCGTCGATGGTCAGGACGCCCGGCCCGCAGAAGACATCGGCGAACCGTGCGAGCCCGCCCTCCACGACCCGCGGGATCATCTCCTTGACGATCAAGGACAGGTAATCGGCACGTCCTGCCGGGTAGGCGCGCGCCTCCTGAGGGATTTCGTGCGCCCCGAGGAAGGTCGGGACCAGCCGAAGCGGGAGGAGCAGCGAGAGGCGTTGGATCGCCCGGAGGCTCTTGAGCTCGTCGTCGACGGTGAGCCCGTACCCCGATTTCACCTCCACCGTCGTCGCGCCGTACTGCGCCAGCCGGCGCAGCCGTGGCAAGGCGAGGGCAACCAGGTCGTCCTCGCTGCGGTCCCGCAAGTCGCGAACCGACGCATGGATCCCCCCGCCCCGGCGTGCGATGTCCATGTAGTCCAGCCCCATGGCGCGCATCTCCTGCTCCTCGTGCCGCGACTTGCCGAAGATGGCGTGGGTATGCGAGTCGACGAGCCCGGGGGTGAGGACCCCGTGGGCGCAGTCGACCTCCTCGGCGCCTGGGAAGCGGCGGCGGAGTTCGGCGGCGCCGGCCACGGCGACGATTCGCCCTCCCTCCACGGCGACCGCGGCAGCGGTGAGGATGCCGGCATCAAGCAGTTCCACTCCCCGGCGCGCACGCGGGGGGCCTGAGCAGGTGACGACCTGCGAAGCGTTGACGAAGAGGGTGGCAGTCATGGGTCGCTCCAACGATGGACGGCTCGGCCTAACGTGACGCAACGTCCAGGCGGGCGAAAGGGGGGAGTCGCCGTGTCGTCAGGCAAACACGTCCTTGACCCGCGACAGCTGGAGGGGTGCCTGTGCCTCGCCGCGGCACGCATAGTAACAGCTGTTGCAGTCGATCTCGCGGTACTGCGCGAACTCCGACCAGTGGAAGTCGGTGGGGAAGTCGGGGCACCGTTTGACGTGCCCGGTTGGGTCGACGTGGATCGTCCGGATCCCCGACTGGCAGGGCTCGCGCATCTCGCCGCGGAGGTAGCGCGGAATTTGCTCGAGGTAGTAGTCGGAGTTGGTGATGATCCCGCGGCGCTTCCGCTTGTAGGCCAGTAGCTCCGCGATCACCGCTTCCGCGTCGCGGGCGTAGCCGTTCTGCAGCAGGAAGTCGGCGTTCCCGTTCTTGAAGTCGGTGTAGACGGAAAAGTTGACCCCGGCCCCTACCTCCGCCGCGCGATGCACCAACGGGAGGAGCTGGTCGAGGTTGTCGTTCTTGATGACGGTGTTGAAGCGGATCCCGTGCATCCCCGCGCCGCGCATCCCCTCCACCGTCGCGAAGATTTTCGACGTCAGGCCGGGGATCCCGCGCGCCGTATCATGGCGGCCGTCGAGGTAATCGAGGGAGATGTTGAACTGGTCAACCCCGGCGCCCCACAGCGACCTGGCCCGCTCCACGTTCAGCATCCCGCCATGGGTGATGAGCGTCATGTAGTTGAGGCGGATCGCATCACGCACGGCGGCCACGAGGTCCTCGAGGTCCCGTCGCAGGAGCGGTTCGCCCCCGGTGAAGGTGACGAGCATCGGGTTGAAGAAGCGGGCCGCATC
>DAIESF010000044.1 GCA_027346425.1 Gemmatimonadota bacterium
TTCGCGCCGGCAATGGCGCGCGCATCCAGTTCCTCGACGAAGACGCGCTGCGGCCACAAGTCGAACTGTGGAGCGTCGTGTCCTTTGCTGCTGGGCACGGAGAATAGGGCGGGTGTCAGGAGACGAGAGGCGGGAGATGGACCCCGAAAATACTCCAAGTCGCGGCGAGTGGGGACAGCGGAGAGCTTGAGGGCGGCCTGGGCCGGCCCAACACCGCCGGTGACACCCCCTCTCCGCCAAACCCGTGCGCATCTGGCAGCTCCTGTCCCTCGCGCTGGCCGTCGCCTTTGTCCTCCTCCTGCGCGCCGAAATCACCGGCACGCTGACCCAGGTATTCGTCTTCAAGCCGCTGGCGACGGCGCTGGTGATTGCCCTCGTCTTCCCGCTGGCGTGGGGGAGCCGCGACCCGTACGCTCGCCTGGTCATCGCCGGACTCGTCTGCTCGCTCGCTGGCGACGTCTTCCTCATGCTCCCCAGCGATCGCTTCGTGGCCGGACTTGCCGCGTTCCTCGTCGCTCACCTCTTCTACATCGGCGCCTTTACGCGTGACGGCGGCTTCACGCGCGGCTCGGCGACGGCGCTTCCCCTGTTGGCGATCGGCATCATCCTCCTCTCCCTCCTCTGGCCCTTCCTCGGCCCGTTGCGCCCTCCGGTGCTGGCCTACATGCTCGTGATCCTGGTGATGGCGTGGCAGGCGCTGGAGCGCTCCCGAACCGGGGCGCACGATGGCGCCTGGTGGGCCGCCGTGGGGGCGGTCCTCTTCGTGGCCTCGGACGCGTCTCTCGGACTCGCCCGCTTTCGGGGAGACTTTCCGGGGTCGCGCACCCTGGTCCTTGGCACCTACTACCTGGCCCAGTGGATGATTGCCACGTCGGCACTCGTCCGCGCCGGGCGGCTCGCTCGTTAGGACATCGCGATGGCAATCCTGGTGGAAGCATGCGTGGACTCGGTGCACGGGGCGCTCGCCGCCGAGCACGCGGGCGCGGGGCGCCTCGAACTGTGCGCCAACCTCGTCGAAGGGGGGACGACGCCGAGTGGCGGGATGATGCGGGCGGTGCTGCGCTGCGTGGGAATCCCGGTCTTCGCGATCGTCCGTCCCCGCGGCGGCGACTTCCTGTACGACGCCGCCGAGATCGAGGTGATGCTGCGCGACATCGAGTTCGCCAAGTCGTGCGACATCCACGGAATCGTGAGCGGGGCGCTCAACCCGAACGGGACGATCGACGAGGACGGGACGAGCGCCCTGATCGAGGCAGCGCATCCCCTCCCCTTCACCTTCCATCGCGCCTTCGACGTCACCCGCGACCTGGACGAATCGCTCGATGCGCTGCAGGCGTTAGGCGTGCAGCGCATCCTCACCTCGGGCGGGGCGGTCACGGCGCTCGACGGGGTGGACATGATCGCCCGGCTGGTGCGCCGCGGCGGCGACCGCATCGTCGTGATGGCCGGTGGCGGCGTGCGGCGCGACAATGCCGCTGCGCTGGTGCGCGCCACCCGCGTGCGCGAGGTGCACCTGCGCGGGTCGCGGCGCGCCGACGGCCGGATGGCCTATCGCACCCCGGGGGTGCGGATCGGCCGCCCGTTCGTCCCCGATGAATACGCGTGGGACGTGACGGACGGCGAGGAGATCGCGGCGGTCGTCGCCGAGACGGCGGGCGCCGAGACGAGGCGCGCCGAGACGGCGAGCGGCGCGACCGCTAGGCCCTGACGACGCGGCAGTTGTAGCACCCCGGACGAGCGTTGTGCACGTGCACGGCATCGACGCTCTCGTCCCCGAAGACGCGGCGGAGCGCATCACCCAGCTCCGTCCCCGACACCACGTCGGCAGCGACCATTGTCCCCGTCGCATCATAGCCGCGCAGCGACAGGAGCCGATGGGCGAACATGGCCGGAACCTCGTCGACCGCCGGCGTCGCGGTGACCCCTCCCTCCCGGACGAAGATCGGCCCGGACGCGCGATACGGTGAATCGGTTTCGTGGTGCGTGAAGGGGAGGAGGATGACGGTCTCGCCGATTCCGGCATCCTCGAGGCTCACCCGGCACGGGAATCCCGGACGTTCGTCGACCAGCATCCGACGCGCACCGATGTCGCGCAGTTGGTCGTCGCTCCACGCGAAATAGGGGGAAAAGCGCTCGGAGGGGAGCGCCACGAAGCGAAAGGAAACAGGCACGATTCGATCCTCGGTGGTATGTAGGGCGTTCGTCAGCGCACGGGGACCTAACGACTCCCGAGCGCGGTCGCTTCGAGCCCGCCGTGCCGGGCCTCGTGCGCCAGGAGCCACTGCTTGCGCTCGATCCCGCCGCCGTAGCCGGTGAGCGCGCCATTGCTCCCGATCACCCGGTGGCAGGGGACGATGATGGAGATCGGGTTGCGCCCGTTGGCCAGCCCCACCGCCCGCACCCCCTTGGGGTTCCCGATCTCGCGGGCGATGTCGCCGTACGACACCGTCTGCGCGTACGGGATGTCGCGCAGCGCCATCCAGACCTTGCGCTGGAACTCGGTCCCGTCGGGGGCCAGCGGGATCTCGAAGGTGATCCGCGTCCCGTCGAAGTATTCCTGCAGCTGGCGAACGGCATCGTGGAAGGCCTCGTCGTTCCGCACCCATCCGGCGCCGCGCGCGGGACCGTGGGTGTGCGGCGACATGTAGAGTCCCGTGAGGTGCCGCCCGTCGCCCGTCAGGAGCAATTCGCCCAGTGGCGACGGCATGGTGGTGAAGTAGACGGTGGCATCGGACATCATGGCATCAGCTCCGGGACGAAGGTGCGGAAGTGGACGACGCGGTGCGCCAGAGGTGCATCGCCGCGTAGGCGCGCCAGGGGCGCCACGACTCGGCGCG
Organism: Gemmatimonadota bacterium; assembly: GCA_027346425.1. Taxonomy (GTDB): domain Bacteria; phylum Gemmatimonadota; class Gemmatimonadetes; order Gemmatimonadales; family Gemmatimonadaceae; genus SCN-70-22. The sequence continues at coordinate 2,838 of DAIESF010000044.1, forward strand.
CCTCGCGAGCTGCGCGGCGGTGATGTTGCCGGCGGCACGGCGGAGGACGAGATCGTTGGCGGGAAAGGCGTCGGGCCAGCGCAGGGCGCGCATCGCGATGTAATGCGCCGTCCAGTCACCAATTCCGGGAAGCGAGGTGAGGGCGCGGATCGTGCGCGCGACGTCGGCGCCGGGGGTGAGCGAGAGCGCACCGCTGGCAACAGCCCGCGCGAGGGCAAGGACGGCGTCGGCGCGCGCCCCCGGCATTCCCAGCGATGCGATGTCTCCCGTGCGCAGCCGGGCAAGTCGCTCGGCGGTGGGCATGAGACGAGTGAGCGCCGGATGCGCGCAGGCGTATTCGTCTCCGAACCGGTCGACGAGGCGTCCCATCACCGTCGTCGCCCCGCGCACGCTCACCTGCTGCCCGAGGATCGCGCGCACGGCGAGGGCGAAGCCATCGAGCGTCCCGGGGATGCGCACCCCTCCGAATGCGGCCACCGACTCCACCACACCGGCGCGCACGAGGTGCCGGGCAATCACGTCGGGATTGGCGTCGAGGTCGAGCAGATCGCGGAGGCGCGCGAGCAGGGGCATGAGGGCGGGGACCAGCGAGGACGAGATGCGCACGACGATGGTGCCGGGGGAACCCGCGTGTCGCGACGCCCGCGCGCGCATGGCTTCTCCCTCTGCGCCCCCAGCCGAACGTCGCGTCGCGCGGGTGGCCGGGAGCAACTCGACCACGACGTGCCCCGTGATTGCGCTGCCATCGATGCGCCCCCGCCCGGTTGCACCGGTGGCGTCCACCGCGTGGGGCGCGGCCAGGCGGACCGTGGCGGCGTAGCGCCCGGCTTCGACATGCTCGGCGCCCGGCGTGGCGCGGGCGGCAAGGAAGGCGAAGAGCGAATCCGCGTGCAGCGGCGGGCGATACTCGAGTGTGAGGACGAGGTCGTCGCCCGCCGGGCCGGGATCTTCAGGTGCAACGTCCGTCCCATCGGTCGCCTCACGGCGCAACGCGGCCGGCGTGAGCCGGTAGCGCGACTTGAAGGCCGCGTTGAACCGTCGCAGCGACTCGAAGCCGGCGGCAAAGGCCACCTGCCCCACCGGCAGCGAGGTCTCGTGGAGCAGCCGCTTGGCGAGGAGGAGTCGATGCGTGGTGGCGAGGTCGATGGGGGTGACGCCAAGGTGCCCCACCACCGCCCGCCGCAGATGGCGGCCGGTCACGCCTAACGAACCGGCGAGGTCGTCGACCGATGTGGTATTGAGCGCGCCGGCCGCGATGGCCCGCGCCGCCCGATCGGCGAGCACCGCCAGGGCATCGACCGGGGCGTTGCCGGGCGCCAGCTCCGGGCGGCATCGCAGGCACGGGCGGAACCCCGAGCGCTCGGCGGCAGCGGCATTGGAGAAGAACCGGCAGTTGGTTTCGCGCGGCGTCTTGGCCCGGCACACCGGGCGACAGTAGATGCGGGTCGAGGTGACCCCCACGAAGAAGACCCCGTCGAAGCGCGCATCACGTGCCGTCAGGGCACGATAGCAGGAGGAGCGGTCGAGTGGCATGGACGTATTGTAACCCCGTCCACCATCGGCCACTCGCCGTTTTCGGACATGTGAAGCCGGCCAGCATCGGGCAGCCTCGGGCCGCCTCGCCGGCGCGGGCTACCGTTGCTCGAGCAGGAGGAGGAGTCCCTTCTTGGCGGGCACCGTGATGGGCTGCGTGGGGGTCCAGCGTCCGGCGCCCTGGAACTGGTCGATGGCGGGGGCGCGGATCGTCGTGCGGGCGGGGTCGAGCCCCAGCGCCTTCCAGTCGATCGCCAGCCTCACCGATACGTCGGCGTCGCGCCACGAGCCTAACGACACCATCGCCCGGCCGGGGCGCACCCACGTCGTCGCCCGGATCGCCGTGTCGCTGGCCGTCACCGGCGCCTGCCCCGACCACCAGCCGATCATGCGGCTCCGCTGGATGCCGAAGGCATCCCACGCCTTCCACAACGGGGCGGGATCGCCGCTCCACGGGAGGCGCGCCGTCATCCCCATCGTCATCCCGCGCCACGGGTTCCCCCCCTTCTCCAGCATTTCCCCCATCAAGCCGAACGGGATTCCCGAGATCTCCACCAGCCAGTAATCGGGGGCGGAATCGTAATCGAAGTACTCGCCGAACCAGAGACGGTTGAGGAAGGGGAAGTGCTCGAGGTAGAGGTTCGCGCTCGAGGCGTAGCCGTCGCGCGGGTTGTACTGGTTGGCCGAGTGGAGGTCGATCAACGCCCCGGGATTGCCGCGATCCAGCACCTTTCGCACCCGCTTCATGGTGGTGCGATCGAAGGCGACGTCGTCGATGTACAGGCCGTCGATCTTCTCGTGCTTCACGAGCCAGTCCAGCCCCTCGACATAGAAGTTGTGCCAGCGCGAGACACCGCTATTCACCACGGCAGCGTCCTTGATGTCCGGGACGTGCCATGCCGCGAGGTAGTCGCTCCCCAGGTGCTCCTGCAGCCACGAGAAGCCCCCGCCGGGGCCGTGCGAGAGCACCTCGTCGCCTAACGATCGCAGGGCGAAGAGTTCAGGGGCGTGGTTGGTGAGTTCGCGGACGGTGTAGTAGATCTTGACCTTCATGCCGCGCGCGTGCGCCGAGTCGACGTAGGCCTTCATCTGGGCGGTCTCGATGAAGGGGTAGTTGATCCAGGGGTTCACGCGGTTGGCGTGGTGCACATTGATCGTGTTGGCCCCGCGGCGCGCGACGGAATCGACCGGGACGAAGGCGTGGAAATAGCGCGTCCCCCACTGCCCGGCGGTGTCGAGCGTCTTGAAGGGGGTGATCATCAGGCGGAAGTCGAAGCGGAGCGAGTCGCCGGCATTCATCACGCGCGCCCCCGAGTAGCAGCTCACCCGAACCACGCCGCCCCCGCGCCCCGCCCGCGCCGCCGCAGAGGCCCCCGTGTCGGGGAGGGGAACCGGCTGCGTCACCACGTCGCACCCTCCCTTGCCGCCGTTCCCCCAACTGGCCGGGAGGATCAGCGGCTTGGAGAGGTAGAAGTTCGTGTTGAGCGGGCGCACGTAGTGCTCGTCCTTGAGGGTGAACTGCAACCCGGCGTGCACGCTGCCTAACCACGCGGCGTCCTGGTTCTTCTGCGCGACGTCCCAACGCCAGTAAAAGTCGTCGGGGCGGCGCCCCCCCTTCTGGCCGAGTCCCATCATGAACTCGGCGGCGGCGGCGGCCATGGGGATCTCGAGGCGGACGTCGCCGAGGGGGACTCGCTCGCCGGCGCGCAGGGTGACGGCGAATTCCGTCGTCCCCTCGAATTCCATCCGGGCCCGGACCGACATGGAGAGGGGACCGGCCTGCCTGGTGGCGGTCCACGCCACCGCGCCGGGGGCGCGCGTCGTGATCGTGGCCGCCGTCCCGCGCCATGTCACCGCGCGCCCGGCCGAGTCGTGCACATCCAGCTGCACCGGCGCGGCGAGCACCTCGCGCGGCGTGCTCCCGATCGTGGTGTTGCCGGCGGTGAAGTACGACCGGATGCTCGCCGGGAAGCCATCGACCCCGAAGGTGAGCGACCGGCCGAGGACGCCGACCGTTGTCCCGGTCACCGTCATCGGCGTGTAGGGCGGGACGATGCCATCGTCAGCCGCAAGCTGCGAATTGAGCCAGCGGAGACGGGTGAGCGCCGACGGGTCGTCGTCGCCATGGTTCACCACCGAGTCGGGGGCGACGCGGATCACCACGCGGGTCACGCGATCCTTGGCGTTGCTGCTGGCGAGCACGATGTCTCCTTCATAGTCGCCGGGGACGGCGTCGTGCGGAATGTCGATGCCGAACCAGAGGGGCTGCACCGTGCCGCGTTCCACCCGCAGCGCCCGGGTGAAGCGGTGCCCCGACCAGTCGGTCCCCTCGAGGTTGAAGGCGGTGACGGCCGACGCCGGAATCACCGCCTTTCCTCCCTTGCGGGTGAAGTCGGTGGCCTCGTAGCGCATGGAGTCGATGGCCATCCGGTGCGCCCAGACGCCGATCTGGAAGGTGTAGAACTCTCCGCGGCGCGCCGATCCCGAGAAGGCGCGGAAGGGACCCTGCTGCGCCCACCGCGCCGGGATGTCGCCCGTCATGCGGATCGACAGCGCGCGATCCTCGGGAAAGGTGAAGTACTCGGACCAGGGATAGCGGGCACGAATCGCGTCGAGCTCCGCCTTGGTGGCGATGTACTCCATCGGCGTGAAGCGCGAGAAGTCGTCGATGGCATCGAAGCCGGTGACGCTCGCGGCGGGGAGCGACTGATACTGCTTCAGGCGCGTCAGCTGCGGGATGAGGCCGTTGCGCTGCAGCCACCCGCCATCGGCCGTTGCCTCCGGGACTCGATAGGTGATCTTCGGATAGTTGGACTTGAAGGTCCCCGTGTAGGGGAGGTAGTAGAAGTAGTAGTCGCCGGGGACGGTCGGCGCCTGGAAGACGAAATCGCCGAACTCGCGATTGATCTCCATGCGGGCCACGTTGTGGACGCGCAGCTGCGTGCGCGCATCCATCACGATCACCGCGACCTTTTCCGGCGATGGGTCCCGGCGGCGCCACGGGATGCGCACGTACAGCGCCTCCCCCCCCGAGTCGACCCGCACGACCGCGCGATGGTTGCCGAGTGAGTCGGGCTCCCACGTCCCGGTCCCGTAGCGCGGGGCGAGCAGGCGCTGGGGCGCGGCGCCAGGCGGGGGGACGGAGATGACCTGGGCATGCAGCGATGCCGTGGCGAGGGCGAGGATCGCAAACGGCGACAGCGGGCCGGCGACGGCGTGGCGGCGGAGTGGCATGGGGCGAATATGTGCGGAGCGGGCGAGATGCGCCGTGAAGATTCGCGCCAGGACAGAAATGTCGTGAAGGGAGGTACCCGCCTTCTCGGTCGCACTTGCGCCTTCCAAAGCCCCCGCCGAGGATTCTCCGGCCGACCGGCACTCCGCCGCCGCGTCACTCGCTCTTTCACAGCCCGACCGATGCCTGCTCACCGCCCGCTCGTCGCCGTCGTCTTCGTCGCGGCCCTCGCCAGCGCCCTCGTTCCGGGGTCGGCCGCCGCCCAACGCTCGGCCCGGACGTCCACGGCGGCGGCGCCAGGCGCCCCTCCCCCATATAACCCCGCCCTCTACTCCGACCCTGCCGCCACCAGCAGCGCATTCAAATCGCTCCGCTGGCGCTTGATCGGCCCCTTCCGCGGCGGGCGCGTCGACGCCGTGACCGGCGACCCGACCAAGCCGCTCGTCTTCTACTTCGGCGCCGTCAACGGCGGCGTGTGGAAGACGGCCAACGCCGGGATGTCCTGGGACAACATCACCGACGGCAAGACCGACATTTCGTCGGTCGGCGCCATCACCGTCGCCCCGTCCGACCCCAACGTGATCTACGTGGGGACCGGCGAGTCGCAGCTTCGCGAAGACCTGACGTACGGCACAGGCGTCTACCGCCCCACCGACGGCGGCGAGACCTGGCAGCACCTGGGGCTCACCGAGACGCACCAGGTCACGACGATCCGCGTCCATCCCAACAACCCGGACATCGCCTACGTCGCCGCCATCGGCCATGCCTTCGGGCCGAACCCGGAGCGTGGCGTCTTCCGCACCACCGACGGCGGCAAGTCGTGGAAGAAGGTCCTCTTCCTCGACGACTCCACCGGCGCCACCGACCTCTCGCTCGATCCCACCAACCCGCGCATCCTCTTCGCCAGCATGTGGAAGTTCCAGCGTTCGCCCTGGGGGATGGACGCCGGCGGTGGCAAGAGCGGGCTGTGGAAGTCGACCGACGGCGGCGACACCTGGACCAACCTCTCCGCCAATCCCGGGATGCCCAAGGCGCCGCTCGGCAAGATCGGCGTCGCCATCTCCCCGGCCAACCCGCGCCGCATCTACGCGTCGGTCGAGGCCAAGGACACGTTAGGCGGGATCTTCCGCTCCGACGACGGCGGGGCCACCTGGAGCCGCACCAACGGCGAGCAGAAGTTCCAGGTGCGCCCGTGGTACTACTCGGCGGTCACCGCCGACCCCACGAACGAAAACGTCGTCTACGTGATGAACCTGCAGGTCTGGAGGTCGATTGACGGCGGGCGGACGTTCTCGCGCCTTCGCGTCCCGCACGGCGATACGCACATCATGTGGGTCGATCCCAGGGACTCCGACCGCATGATCAACGGGAATGACGGAGGCGGGACGGTCTCGCTGGACGGGGGGAAGAGCTGGTCGTCGATCTACAACCAGCCGACCTCGCAGTTCTATCACGTCATCACCGACAACCAGTGGCCGTATCGCCTGTACGGCGCGCAGCAGGACAACTCGGCGATCTCGATCGCCTCGCGTTCGGACTTCGGCGCCATCACCGAGCGCGACTGGTGGTCGGTGGCGGGGTGCGAGAATGCGCACATCGCCGTCGATCCCCGCAATCCCAGCATCACGTACGGCGGGTGCTACACGGGGATGCTGATGCGGCACGACAACCGCACGCAGCAGACGCGCGATATCGCGGTCACGCTGAACAACTACGACGGGTGGGCGGTGAAGGACGTCCCGCAGCGATTCCAGTGGACCTTCCCCGTCATGCTGTCGCTCAACGACCCCACCATCCTCTACGCCGCCTCGCAGTTCGTCTCGCGTTCGACCAACGAGGGGCGGAGCTGGGAGAAGATCTCCCCCGACCTGACGTATGCCGACCCGGCCACGTTAGGCCCATCGGGCGGGCCGGTCCACTACGACATGACAGGGACCGAGTGGTACGCCACGATCTACGCCCTCGCCGAATCGCCGAAGGCCAAGGGGGAGCTCTGGGCGGGATCCGATGACGGGCGCGTGCACCTGACGCGAGACGGCGGGGCGACGTGGACCGAGGTGACTCCCAGGCAGATGGTGAAGCACACCCGGGTGACCGGGATCGAGCCCTCGCCGCACGACCCGGCAGTCGCCTATCTGTCGGCCACGCGGTACCAGCTCGACGACTTCCGTCCGTACCTGTACAAGACGACCGACTACGGGAAGACGTGGACGCGCATCGACGCGGGGATCCCGATGGGGGCCTACACGCGCTCCATCCGCGAGGATCCCATCCGGCGCGGCCTCCTCTTCGCCGCCACCGAGACCGGGGTCTGGGTGTCGTTCGACGACGGCGCCCGGTGGGAAACGCTGCAGCTCAACCTACCGCGGGCGAGCGTGCGCGACCTGCGAGTGCACGACAACGACCTCGTGGTCGCCACGCACGGACGCGCGTTCTGGTCGCTCGACGACATCGGCGTCCTTCGCCAGCTGCACGACTCGGTGACGGCCAAGCCGTTGCACCTCTTCCAGCCCTCCACCGCGTACCGCTATGCCGGCGGGCACGGCGGCGGGCGGACTGCGGGAGAGAATCCCTACGACGGCGTCCTCGTCGACTACTGGGTGGGGAAGGCGCCCGTCGAGAAGCTCACGCTCGAGTTCCTCGACCCGCGCGGGACGGTCGTGCGCTCGTTCGCCAGCGAGGATCCGGCCAAGCGCGACAGCACCAGGGCGACGGTGAAGCGTGACTCCCTCGCCTACGTCGCCTCCGACTCCATCGTCACCACCCGCCCGGGGACCAATCGCTTCTTCTGGAACCTGCGGTACCCCGATGCCAAGTCGCTCAAGACCGTCGTCAACGACATGGGGACGCTGGCCGGGCCGGCGGTCGTCCCCGGCGAGTACCGCGTGCGCCTCATCGCCGGGCGCGACACGATGGTGCGCGCCTTCACCGTCAAGCTCGACCCGCGCCTCGACGCCAGCACCGCCGACTTGCAGCTGGCGTTCGACCTCGGGATGAAGGTGCGCGGGCGCATCGGCGACATCGTCGACGCCTTCCAGCGCATCGAGGACCTGCAGCAGCAGATCGACGTGCGGGTCCAGCAGTCGTCGGAGCAGGCGTACGCCCAGCGGGTGAAGGAGGCGGCCAAGCCGGTGCGCGACCAGCTCGAGGTCGTGCGCACCGAGCTGGTGGACTGGTACAACCACGACGACCAGGCCACCCTGCACTTCCCCATCAAGCTGTACAACATGATGCTCTCGCTCAATTCGCAGGTGCTGGGACAGGAGGCGGCGCCGACCAAGCAGCACGGCGAGATCCTGAATGACCTGGGCGGCAAGGTGGACGTACAGCTGCAACGCCTGCAGCAGCTCGAAACCAACGAACTCAAGGCCCTCAACCGCCTCCTGCAAGAGCTGGGGCTCCCCCCGGTCTTCATCCCGCCCTCGACGGTGAAGACGATTTCCTGATGGCGACGCTCTTCTTCATTGTCTTCCTCGACCTCGTCGTCTTCGGGATGATCATCCCGGTGCTCCCGTTCTTCGCGGAGCACCTGGGAATCTCGGCGTCGCTCGTGATCTTCCTCTTCGGGTTGTACTCGTTCGGCCAGCTGTTCGGCGCCCCGCTCTGGGGGGCGCTGAGCGACCGGGTGGGACGCCGCCCGGTCCTCCTCGCCACCCTCGCGGCCAACGTCCTCGCCAACATCCTCCTCGCCTTTGCCGGCAACACCTGGCAGCTCGCCCTCTCACGGCTGGTCTCCGGCCTGGCGGCGGGAAACATCTCCATCGCCTACGCCTACGTCGCCGACGTCACCACCGACGCCGAGCGGCCGAAGGCGCTCGGGATGCTCGGGGCGGCGTTCGGCCTCGGCTTCATTCTCGGCCCGGCGTTAGGCGGCGCCCTCGGCGGGGGCGACCCGGGGAGCGCGAACTTCTCGCGCGTGGCCTTCGCCGCCGCCTTCATGTCGGCGCTCGCCTTCGCGGCGACCCTCGTGCGGCTGCGCGAGAGCCACGGCGAGGAACACCGCACCGGCGCGGACGAGCACCAGAAGGGGATGCGCTGGCGCCTCCTCGCGCGTCACGACCTTCGCCGCCTCCTGACCGTCACCCTCATCGTGGTGGGGGCCGTCTCGATGCTGCAGGGGACCTTCTCGCTCTGGGCCGCCGACGACCTCGGGGTGAGCCCACGCAACCTGGGCTTCGTCTTTGCCTTCATCGGCGTCATCGCCGTAACGGTGCAGGGAGTGTTCATCGGGAAGCTGTCGGCGCGCTTCGGTCCCGAACAGCTCGCGCGTACCGGGATCGTCCTCCTGGTGGTCGCGCTTGTCTTCATCCCGTTCGTCCCCAACGTATGGCTCGCGCTCCTCCCGATGGGGTTCTATGGAGTGGGGAGCGCGCTCTTCTCGCCGAGCATCAGCAACCTCATCACGCGCACCGCGGGGGCGAGGGAACGCGGGGCCGTGCTCGGACTCTTCCAGGGGACGTCGAGCCTGGCGCGGGTGATCGGTCCGATGGCGTCCAGCGGGATCACGGCGCTGGCCGGGCTCCGCGTCCCGTTCTGGGTTGCTGCGCTGGTCACGTCCGTCGGGGCGGTGATGATCCATCGCCAGGGAGCGGGGACGAGTACCCCTGCCACAGATGTGCCCGAGGGACCGGCAGGTGGTGTGTCAGGCACTGGGGCCGGTGCTGTAGCCGACCGCGCGGGCTGACCAAGCGTCAGGTCAGCGTCAGGGCGCGGCCAGTCCGATCTCCCCGGCCACTCGCTCGAAGCGCGGATCACGGCGCACCACCTCCGGCCACGGGAGGACGCGCAGGCGAACGAGGTCACTCACCCGCTCCTCCACCGCCGACTCGAGCCACCGGAACGTCTCCTCCACATCACCAAGCCCCGCGTGGCAGATGGCGCGATCGAGCGGCGAGATGTAGCGCGACGAGGCGGCGGCGTCGAGTCGCTGCAGGACATCGCGGGTGATGTCGAGTCGCCCCCCGATCCCGGCGGTGATCCCCAGGTACCCCATCCCGATGGTGCCACCGGTGAGGTCGACCAGGCGCTGGAAGGCGGCGATGGCCTCGTCGGTGCGTCCGTTCCAGACGTGAATCGCGCCTAACGGCCAGTACGTGAGGGCGAAGTCCGGGTCGAGCGCCTGGGTCCGGGCGAGCTGCTCGAGCGCCTCGTCGAAGCGCCCCGCCCAGAAGAAGGCGTACCCCATATGGGCGTTGATGATCAGCGACAGCGGGTCCAGCTGCAGCGCGCTCCGCATCGCCTCGATCATCTCGTCCATGCGCCGCATCACCAGCAGGCACCACGCATACCACTGGTGCGCGCTGGCATAGCTCGGGTCGAGCTCGATCGCCCGGCGGAACGAGGCCTCGGCCCCGCTCCAGTCCCAGTCGAAGAAGAGACGCGTGTAGCCGAGCGAGGCATGCGCCTGCGCCAGCGACTCGTCGAGGTCGAGCGCCCGGGTGGCTGCCGCCTTGGCCTTCGTGTACGCCTCGCGCGGTGGCAGGTAGTTGTAGTAACCGAGGACATTGTAGGCATCCGCCAGACCGGCGTACGCGAGGGCGTAGCTCGGGTCGCGGTCGATGGCCTCCTGGAAGTGCGCGATGGCCCGCAGGAAGCCGTCGCGCGTGCGCTTGTTCCACTGGTAACGCCCGCGCAGGTACGCCCGATACGCCACCGAGTCCTCGGTGTAGCGGCGCATGAGCTCCTGCTTCTCCTCGGCCGACAGCCGCAACCGCAGCGACTTCACAATCTCGGTCGCCATCTCCTCCTGCACCGCGAAGATGTCCTCGGCGCTGCGCGAGATCCGGTCGCCCCACAGTTGCGACTCGCTGAGTGCGTCGGTGAGCTCGGCGCTGACGTGCAGCGTCTGGCCGCGCTGCCGCACGCGTCCGGTGACCAGCGCCCGCACCCGCAGCTCGCCGGCCACGACGGGGATGTCGATCTCCCGGCGCTTGTAGCGGAAGACGATCGAGCGCGGGACGACGCGCAGCCCCGACACCCGCGTGAGCTTGTTGAGGATGCTCTCGGTGATGCCGTCGGCGAGATACTCGTCGTCCGTCCCCGCCGCTGGCGAATCGAAGGGGAGGACCGCCAGCGAGTCGATCGGCCCCGACGTCGGCACGCTCGGCGTCGGCGTACGGGGGGCAGACCGCAGCTCGCGCGTCGTCAGCGACGCCGGGAGCGAGGTGGGAAGGTGGCGGGTCTCGAGCGAGCGCAGGTCGTTGCGCAGCTCGGCCGCTGACGCATACCGCTGCTCCGGATCCTTTGCCAGGGTCCGCGTCAACACCTCGCGCAGCCCACCGGGCATGTCGTCGCGCGTGATGAGCGGCGGGTCCTTCACGAAGTGCTGCAGGATGATCTGCTGGGCGGTCGCGCCCTCGAAGGGAGGGCTCCCGGCCAGCATCTCGTGCAACACGCACCCTAACGAGTAGATGTCCGTGCGCCCATCCACCACATCGCCCCCGCCCTGCTCGGGACTCATGTAGTGCGGCGTTCCCAGCACCAGCCCGGTCACGGTCAGCATCGTCTCCGCGCGTCCGGTGGCCTGGCGCACCGCGCGGGCGATGCCGAAATCGGCGACGATCGCGTGCTCGTCCTCGAGGAGGATGTTGGCCGGCTTGATGTCGCGATGGATGACCCCCTGCCGGTGCGCGTGATCGAGCGCATCAGCGACCTCCTCCGCCAGGTGCACCACTTCGGGGACCGGCAGCGGGCCGGCACGCTGGAGCCGCTGCTGCAGCGACTCGCCGTTGATGAACGGCATCGTGTAGTACAGGATGCCGTCGGCCTCCCCAGCGCTCAGGAGCGGGACGATGTGCGGGTGCCGGAGTGTGGCCGCAACCTGAATCTCGCGGCGGAAGCGGTCCGCATCGACCCCGGCCGCCAGCTCGGCCGAGATGACCTTGATGACCACCGTGCGTCCCAGGCTCACGTCCCGAGCCTCGAAGACGCGGCTCATCCCACCTCCCCCCAACTCGCGAGTGAAGGTGTAGCTCCCTGCCAACGCCTGCTGAAGGCGCTGCCCTATCCTGTCGTCTGGTGCCGCGGTGAACATGAGGGAGAACGATATCACCAAACGCGGCGCTCGGCGCCCTCTTGCACCCTTTTGGCATTCCGGTCCCCCGCTCACCCACAACCCTGCCTTGCGGGGGGACTCTCCGAGGGGTAACTCCTTGGCGCGCCCCGCCCCTAGTGCTGGAAGACCGGGACACTCGGCGCCTCCCTACTCTACTCGAGGCCCATGATGTCGAACGCGCACTCCTCGCCCCTCCCCCCGCTCCCCCCGACCATCTCCCTTCCAACCTTCAAGGTCACGGCCACGCCCACGGGGACGATCCAGGTTCCCCCCTCGGCATGCTTCTACTACGCGGGGATCCAGTCGGTCTGGGTGTACTGGGCGGTCGACCTCCCGATCCTGGAGCAGTACCTCACCCCGCTCGGCATGACCCCCGCCAACTTCGGCGGGATGGGAGCGGTCGGGATCAACTTCTTCAACGCGGTGGCGCTGTACGGGCAGGGACAACCCGGCAACCCTGGGGCATCAGGATTCAACGAGACGGAACTGAACATCCTCGCCTATCCGTCCAACCAGGCGGCGAACGTCCCCGTGATGTCGTTCGCCGATTTCGTGACGAACGGCGACCAGACCAAGCGCATTGGGGCCTACCGCGTCTGGGTCGCCTGCGACAACGCGCTGGCCGTAGCCGCGGGGCAACAGGTGTATTTCGAGAACAAGTTCCTCACCGCGTACACGTACAACGTCCCGGCGCTGAACAATCCGGGACAGTCGCTCTACACCTGGACCTGCCACGACCCCAACGACGAAACGCAGAACATCTACCAGGCGCAGGTCTCGCTCAGCGGGCTCAACCCCGTCCCCGGAAACATGTCGGAGTGGATCGACCTGAGCTACGTCGCCAGCGAGAAGCGGGTCGCCGGGTCGCGGCGCAACTACCTCGGGATGTACAACACCTACTTCATCCCGCAGGCCAACCACAACGCCGTGACCGTGTCGATGGGGAGCAGCTCACACCCCATGCGTGCCGACATGCAGAAGCTGATCGGGAACCGTCAGGCGGCAGCCGTGCAGGTCTTCCAGAGCCCGGCCTGCATCGCCGAGGCGCGCACCTACTGGGCCGATCTCTGACCGAGGAGCGTTCATGTCCGCTGACCACGCTCCTCCACCGCGCAGCCGCGCGCATTCCGCGATGGCGCTCCCCTCCTTCGAGAGCGCCACGCGTTCCCCACAGCGTGCCGAGCGCACGCCGAGCGACCACTCGCGCCAGCGATTCGTCGCCTTGTCCGTCATCCTCACGGGGTTCGACGACGCCGAGTTGTGGGGGACGGGAATGGTCGACCCGTATCTCGGCTGGCTCCTCAGCGTTGTCGGCGACCAGTTCACCGGCGACCTGCTGTCGGCGTCACAGTACGCCATCGACGCGGCGAAGGGCGACGAGGCAAAGCTCGAGCAGCTGGTGCGCGACAACATCCTCGCCGATCCCACGCTCGGCCCCATCGCCCGCAACCTGATCGTCCTCTGGTACCTGGGGGAATGGAACCAGCTCCCGGCCGACTGGCGCGACGCGCACGGCGCCAGCGCGATGGACCAGACGTGCATCATCTCGCCCGACGCGTACGCGCAGGGGCTGGTATGGAAGGCGATCCACACCCATCCGACTGGGGCCAAGATGCCGGGCTATGCCTCGTGGTCACTCCCACCGTACGGAGTCGAGGGTGAACCATGACGATGCCACAGGGGAGTTACGATGCCGTGATCATCGGCGCTGGTCCGGTGGGGCTGAACATCGCCAAGGTCCTGACGGACGCGGGCAAGCGCGTGCTCATCCTCGAGGCGGGGCGCGCCTCTGGACTCTCGTACGACGGATGGCTCTCGTACGCCGACACGTATCGCTCGGCGCTGGTCAAGGAGCCCAACTCGCCGTATCCGCCCAATCCGAACGCGCAGAGCACCTACAGTCAGGACATCCTCAACATTCACAAGCGCGTCCCGATCCTCAGCGGCTACCAGGTGGAGCGGGGACCGCTCGCCTTCGGCTCGACGTATCTCCGGTCGCTGGGGGGGACGAGCCTCCATTGGCTGGGGACGTGCCCGCGCATGGTCCCCAACGACTTCACGCTGAAGACCACGTACGGTGTCGGCGTCGACTGGCCCATCACCTATGACGAGCTGCAGCCGTACTACTGCAAGGCCGAGTGGTCGTTAGGCGTGAGCGCCAACAAGGATGAGCAGGAGCATTTCGGGATCTGGTTTCCCGACGACTACGACTACCCCATGGAGCGCATCCCGCCGAGCTACAGCGACCGGGTGTACGCCAAGGGGGCCGCCAAGGCGAAGGTACGGTTCGGCGAACGGGAATACGGGATGAGCGTCGCGTCGCTGGCGCAGGCGCGCAACTCCATTCCCCGCGCCGGCTACACGCTGCGCGGGGCGATGGGGGCACAGCACGTGGGGCAGCGGTGCGAGGGAAACGCCAGCTGCATCCCCATCTGCCCCGTGCAGGCCAAGTACAGCGCGCTGCGCACACTGGGCGAGTTGGACCGGAACTTCTATACGCTGGTCACGCAGGCCGTGGCATCGCGCCTCATCATCGACCCGAACGGACGCATCGGGGGCGTGGAGTTCAAGCGGTACGCGTCGGAAGGGTCGAGCGAATACGTGACGTCGACGGTCACGGCGACGCTGTACATCGTCGCCGCTCACGCCGTGGAGGGTGCCAAGCTCCTCCTCGCCTCGGGGGCCGCCAATTCGAGCGACCAGGTGGGGCGCAACCTGATGGACCATCCATTCTTCCTGACCTGGGCGCTGAATCCCAAGCCGGTCGGGGCATTCCGCGGCCCGGGGCAGACGTCCGAGATCCCCTCGTTCCGCGACGGGCCGTTCCGAAGGGACTTCGCGGCCTTTCGCATCGACCTCGGCAATTGGGGATGGGACATCGCGACCTTCCCGCCCAACTCCAACGTCCTGGAGGCCGCGGGGGCGAATGTCTTCGGCAAGACGCTGCGGAGCCAGCTGGGGGGCGAGATTCCCCGCCAGCTGCGCGTGGGGTACGTGATCGAACAGCTCCCCGAACCCGGGAATCGCGTGACCATCGGGCGCGACTACATCGATCCCATCGGGTGCTACCGCCCCATCATTCACTACAACGTCTCGGACTACACGCGAGAGGCGATGGTGTCGGCCAACAGGGTCTCCACTGCACTCTTCCATGCGATGGGGATCGACGACGACAACATCTTCACCAAGTTCGGCCCCGACTCGCCTGGGTACATGACGTACCGGACGCGGGACGGGGAGACGGTCCCGCTCTCGTTCTTCGGATCGGGGCACCACATGGGGACCCATCGCATGGGAGTGAGCCGGACAGATTCGGTCACCAACCGTTACTCGCGCAGCTGGGACCACGAGAACCTCTACGTCGTCGGGTGCGGCGGCATGCCGACCACCGGCTCGTCCAACCCGACGCTCACCGCGGTCGCGATGGCGCTCATGGCCGCCGACGACATGCTCACGCAGCTCGGCTGAGGCGACGATCATGGCCATCACCGACATCGGGGACCTCCACCGACACCTGCAATGGGCGCTGGAGGTGGAGCACGCGACGATCCCGCCGTACCTGTGCGCGCTCTACTCCATTCCCAACGGGCACAACCTCGAGGCGGCAACGCTCATGCGCAGCGTCGTAATGGAGGAGATGCTCCACATGACGCTGGTTGCCAATGTCTATAACGCGGTGGGTGGCAAGCCGCGTATCTGCCATTCGGACTTCGTCAAGCGCTACCCGACGTACCTCCCGCATTCGTCCGACGCCTTCGAGGTGCAACTCCTTCCGCTCTCGCCCGAGGCACTGGAGACGTTCCTCCTCATCGAGCGACCGGCGAAGCCGCATGCGCGGCCCGAAGGCGATCATTACGAGACGCTCGGGCAGTTCTACGAGGCAGTGGAGGACGGGCTCAAGTACCTGGTGAGCACGCTGGGAGAGAAGGCGGTCTTCACCGGCCACGCCTCTCGACAGGTGCAACCCGGGACGTGGTATTATGGCGGTGGCGGTGACGTGGTCGCGGTGCACAACCTCGAGACTGCGCTCAGCGCCCTCACCGAGGTGACCGAACAAGGCGAGGGGATCGGCGGGGAGATCTTCGACAACGACGGTCGCTTCAACGATGTCGACGAGCTGGCGCACTACTTCCGGTTCATGGAGCTCAGGATGGGGCGCCGCTACCAAGCCACCGACACCTCAGGCTCGGGGCCGACGGGGAACGAACTCCCCCTCGACTGGAACGTGATCCTTCCGATGCGCCCCAATCCGCACAGCGACGACTATCGCGCGCATCCGACGATCCATCGGCAGATGGTCACCTTCAACCGGATCTACACGCGCCTGCTGTGCCAGCTGGAGATGGCTTTCACGGGGACGCCAAGCGCACTCCGCGACGCTGCCCCCATCATGTACGAGTTGCGCTACCAGGCGGAGGCGCTGATGCACATCCCGTCGCCATTGGGTGAGGGGATGACCGTCGGGCCGGCGTTCGAGTTCGACGCAGGCGCCAAGGCGTAGCACGCGCCGGTCGCGCGCCGGTCGCGCACCCGTCGCACGCGTCACGCGCCCTCTCAGGCGCGTCGGGCGCGGATCACCGCAGGGCGCCGGGCGCTTCCAGGTGTGCGAAGCCACCGAGGCGCTGCAGCGACGTGAGCTGGATGTCGCTCGGTGTCCCTTCGAAGCATTCGCTCCATCCCTTCACCAGCGCCTTCCACGACGACGAGTCGAGGTGGGCCTGCAACGCCTTATGGTCGCGATAGCACTCGTAGAACACGAGGGTGCGTGTCGGCCGCTTTTTGGCGTCGAGGAGACGATGCACGAGGTAGACGAGCGCACCCGGCTGTTCGCGATCGGTCTGGCGCTTCACGGCCTCGACCCGCTTGAGGGCGAGCGACGTCATGCCCGCCTTCATGGTGAACTGCGCGGTGATGGTGATCATGCACCCTCCGGATGGTGGTGGCCACGCCGTGCCGGCGCAGGGTGCAGGCGGCACGTCCGCAGACCGGCACTACCCTAACGGCAAATAGCTACCGCGTCAAACTCGCCGGCGCGGGGAGCCAGGGGGCGAGGACCGCATCGAGGTCCGCCTTGAGCCAGTGCCGGGCGCTCCCCCTGCGCACGATCGCCCAGCGCAAGAGCGAGCCGTTGGTCACGGTGAGGAGGGTCCGGGCGAGCGATCCCGCATCCCCGGCGCGCAGTTCGCCCGCGCCCATCGCCTCATCGAGCAGGGCGCGCAGTTGCCGTTCTTGCTCGAGAGCCTGCTTCCGGGTCAGGCGATGGAAGTCGGGATCGGTGAGGTCCATCTGGAGGAAGGCGAGGTGATGGGCCATTTCCATCGGCGTCGCGGCGAGATCGGCGAAGGCCTCCAGCACGTGCCGCGCGGCGGCGAGGGGCGATGCCGAGCGCTTGCGTGCCTCGGTGACGGCCCGCCGCGCATCGCCCACCGACGATTCCGCCAGATGCAACAGGAGCGAGCGCCGGGAGCCGAAGCGCTGGACGAGGGTAGCGGCGCTGACCCCAGCCCCCTGGGCAACGAGGGAGAGGGTGAGACGCGCCGGCCCCACGTCGCCGATCACGCGGGCGGCGGCGGCCAGGATATCGGCGTCGGAGATGGTGCGGGGGCGGGACAAATCGGAGAAGACGAGAAGACGAGAAGACGAGAAGACGAGAAGACGAGAAGACGAGAAGACGAGAAGACGAGAAGACGAGAAGACGAGGGGTTGCGGAACCTATGGGTGGCGGTGCTATTTGTAAACGCGTATTTACTTATCACGCTGAACAGGGGGGCGTCATGCCTGGTCGTACGGGTCGCCGGTCGGGCGCGGGACGGAGTGACGGGCGCGCAGGGACGAAGGGGCGCCTGGCGGGGAAGGTCGCGATTGTCGCGGGGGCCACGCGCGGTGCGGGGCGCGGGATCGCCATCGCGCTGGGCGAGGCAGGGGCCACCGTGTACTGCACGGGGCGCAGCACGCGCGCGCACCCGTCGCCAATTGCCCGCCCCGAGACAATCGAGGAGACGGCGGAGCTCGTGACGGCGGCGGGGGGAACCGGGATCGCGATGCGCGTCGATCACACCGTGCGGAACGACATCGATGCCCTCATGGCGCGCGTGCGTGACGAGCACGGCGCGCTCGACCTCCTCGTCAACGACGTCTGGGGAGGCGATGGTGCCGGCGAGTGGCTCTGGAAGCCGCTCCCCGACACCGACCTCGACGCCGGATGGGCGCTCATGCGGCAGGCGATCTACTCGCACCTGCTCACGGCACAACTCGCCATCCCCCTCCTCCGATCCAGTCGCCGCCCCCTCATCGTCGAGGTCACCGATGGCGACACGAGTAGCTACCGTGGGGCCCTGTTCTACGACCTCATCAAGACGACGCTCATGCGTCTCGCCTTCACGATGAGCGTCGAGCTGCGCGGTGACCGCATCGCCGCCGTTGCCGTTACTCCCGGCTTTCTGCGCTCCGAGGCGATGCTCGCCCTCTTCGGCGTGACCGAAGCCACGTGGCGCGATGGGGTGCAGACGGACCCGCACTTCATCGCCTCGGAGACCCCGCGCTTCGTGGGTCGGGCGGTGGCGGCCCTCGCCGCCGACCGCAGCATCATGAAGAAGAACGGCCAGACCTTCAGCTCGTGGGAGCTGGCCCGCACCTACGGCTTCGACGACGTCGACGGCCGTCGCCCCGACTGGCTCGCCCACTTCCGCCGGCACATCCCCGTCAGGCACCCGGCGCGCGCCTGGATGCGGGCCAGCCTACAGTGGAGCGATTCGATTCGCGCCAGAACGCGCGCCTTCCTCGCGCAGCGGTAGGCAGCCATGCGTCAGCTGCCGCGCAGCCGCTGGCGCGGCTAGTACGCCCGTGCCTGCCCGTCGTGCCGCGGATCGGCCGCCGCCACCCACGTTCCGCCGCGACGGGCGATGAGGTAAACGCGCGCGTAGCCGAAGGTCGGCGCCACCGGCACGTAGCCCATGGCGCGCACGCGCGCCAGCACCTCGGCCTCGAAGCCGTTCTCCACCTCCACCCGGCGGGTGAGCGCGGGATACATGCGCGGCATCCGCAACGCATCGAGCGGATCGAGCCCGTAGTCCACCACGTAGGCCACTGTCTGCGCCAGGGCGAACGGGATGCGCCCGCCGCCGGGCGAGCCGACCACGACCTCGACCCGTCCGTCCTTCAGGAGGACCGACGGCGCGATGGTCGTGATACGCGTGCGCCACGCCGCCGGCACCTGGGCGGGGATGGCATTGGCATCGCGCGGCCACCACCCCGAGTCGTTGATCCAGAAGCCGGACACCGCCGCCCCTGAGCCGAACATCGACGAGTTGGTGACCGTGACGGAGACGGCATTCCCCTCGCCATCGACCACCGAGATGTGCGTCGTTTCGCCACCGGAGGCGGTATCACGGACCGCGAAGTCCTGCCCACGGCCGGACGCGTCGCCCGCAGGTGCAACGCCCGGTCCTCCCGGATACGGCGACAGCGCCTCACAGCCGGCGGCAACCGTGCCATCGAACGCGCGGGCATCGCGCGGGCGAAGCGAGTCGGCGGCGCGCCCGGTCCCCACCACATCGCGCCACTGGGCGGCGAAGGCCTCGGATACCAGCCCGCGCGCCGGGATCGCCTTCCAGCGCGGGTCGTCGTTCCCGGCGTGCGCCAGGATCGCCACCCGCATCGCCGACGCCATGAGGTCGAAGGCATCGCCGCTCCGTGTCGGGAGGCCGAGCGACGCCAGCGGGCGGGACTCCATCAGCTCCAGCGACTCCAGCAGCTGCAATCCACCCATCGGCGGTGGCGCCGACAACACGACCCGCCCGCGGTAGGTCGTGCACAGCGGGCGCTTCCACTGGGGCTGGTAGGCCGCCACGTCCTCCAGCGTCGCCGGGTGTCCGCCAGCCGCAAGACTGGCCACCAGGGCCTGCGCGGTCTCGCCGCGGTAGAAGCCGTCCCGCCCCTGCGATGCGACGCGACGCAGCACCTCGGCCAATGCAGGATTGCGCAGGGTGTCGCCCATCGCCAGCAGCCGCCCGCCCGGCCAGTACAGGCGGCGCGCGACAGAATCGCGCTTGAGCCGCATCGTGTCGCGCCCGACCAACTCGGCCAGGACGGGATAGACCGGAAACCCCGTTGCGGCCAGGGCGATGGCCGGTGCCATCACCTGGGCACGCGTGAGCGTGCCGAAGCGCGCCTGAGCCTCGAGCAAGCCAGCGACATTCCCTGGAATCGCCGCCACGCGCAGCGGGACGGTCGAGTCGGCACGCACCCCGCGCCATCGCTCCACTGGCTGCGACGGATAGAAGTCGAGGTAGTCGGCGCGCCGCGCCTCCTGGTTCCAGTAGAGCAGCGCCCCTCCCCCTCCCACCCCGGACATCTCCGGCTCGACGACGCCGACCGCAAAGGCCGTCGCGACGGCGGCATCGATCGCATTGCCCCCCGCTCGCAGCATCGCGAGCCCGGCCTCGCTGGCCAACGGGTGCGCCGACGTCACAGCCCCATGTCGCCCCACCGCGCGCTTGCCGAGGTCGGGGGCGCGCGCTTCATCGATGTGTGCCGCGGAGGTGCAGGCGGCGAAGGCCAGCAGGACGACGGGAGTCAGGCGCATGGCAGGCGTCATGTTCACGATGGGACGGTCCGAGGGATTGTGCTGGCGCTCTCCGCTGTACGCTCACCCCTCCCTATTCCGCTGCACTGCCGTCGCTGGCCGGCTATCTTGAGTTTGTCGAGAGCGGACACCGGGAGGTATGGCGCGACGCCTGAACGTGCCGCTACTTCAGCATCCGTTGCACCTCGTCGCGCAGCTCCCCGGTCATCTCCCACTCCACCAGCGACGCCGGGACAAGCCCGACGGCATCGAACGCGTCCATGTGCCTGCGCATGGAGAAGGCGTCGCCCAGCTGCTGTCGGCGCCGCATCAGCACGCGGTCGAGCATCAGCTTGCCGATCACGTAGCTCGTGCCGTATCCCGGCTGCTGCAGGTACAGGTGCTGCTCGAAGCGCACGAGGTTCCCCTTCAGGCTCAGCCAGCCGCGCGGGACGTTGGCCGCCGTGAACTCGGCGGCCTGTTCGAGCGTCGCCTGGTTGGCGTGCATCCGCAGGTCGCCTAACGCGCGCGCCGCGCGCTGGGCCAGGAGGATGTAGATCAGCTCCCGCGATCGCGGGCGGGCGTCGAACATCCCCGCCTGGAGCATCTGCTCCTCCCACCCGGTGGCGTGACCCTCGGTGCGGGTGATGAAGATGTTGTACAGGAGCGGACCGCGCCGGATCGGGTCGGGGTGCGGTTCGTGCCGCATCATACCGAGGTCGATCCAGTGATACCCGTGCGTGCGCATGACAACCGGGTCGCGATAGTCGACCTCGGTGAAGAACTCGCGCGGCCCCGGGGCAAAGCGCCCGAGACGCTCGCGCAGCGCCTGCTCGGTCCACGGCTTGATGGTCAGCAGGTCGTGCTCCCGCAGGTACGCGAGATACTCGGGGACGGCGGCGCCGAAGCGACGGTCGAACTCCGCGGCACTGGAGATCGGCTCCTGCTGCGGCGCGTTGGCGTTCCGCACCTCCTCCAGTGCAAGGAACGAGTGGGCGCGCGCGAGCTCGCGCTGCATCAGGACGACCTCGTCTCGCCACGTGTACGGGACGAGCATGACGTTCTTCAGGTACCAGTCATAGTTCGCGATCCCCACCCCCGCCCGCTCCGT
The DNA here is from genome assembly GCA_027346425.1 of Gemmatimonadota bacterium. GTDB lineage: Bacteria > Gemmatimonadota > Gemmatimonadetes > Gemmatimonadales > Gemmatimonadaceae > SCN-70-22. The sequence continues at coordinate 24,331 of DAIESF010000044.1, forward strand.
CTTCGTCGCGGCTCGCGACTCGACCCAGGTGGCGAACGAGTCGGTGGCGACGCGCGCGCGCGCGACACTCTCCCGCAGTGATGCAGGCTCGCTTGGCAGGCGCTGGGCCAACTGGGCCAGGCCGCCCGACTGTTCCTTGAGGCTCGTCACGGCGTAGGTCCACAAGTCGCGCTGGTTGCCGACCAGGTTCCGCCGCCCCTGCGCGAGCAGCGCCGGGACGGCCCGGAGCCCCGCTTCCACCTTCGCCGCGTCGCCAGCCGACAACGGGTACGCGTAACTCCACAGCTCGACGGCACCAGCCGCGAACGGCCCCTCACGCGCGGGCTGGTCGCTCTGGTCGGCGAAGACGGTGACGTAGAAGGCCGGGTTGTTGGCCCACGGCTTCAGCGCGCGATGGTCGAAGTCGAGCCCGTTCATCTCGGCGCGCACCACGTGCCAGTCCACCTGCTGAGGGACCGACCAGCCGGTGGTGTCGAAGGCCGCCAGCCGGCGCTTGAACGCAGGGAGGGCGCGGAATTGCGCCGCCATGGCTGGTGCCGAATAGTCAGGGACACCATTCACCAGCTTGGGATGCTGGAACGCCCGCCACTCGCGAAACAACGCGACCAGCTCGTCGTGTGTGTGCGCGCGCGGTGCCTGCGCGGAAGCGACCGGGCCGGCCGTGACCGACGCGAGAAAGCCGAGGAGCGGCGCCACTCGCATGGCGAGGCGAGGAATGGGCATGGGAAGGACTCGGGGAAGAGGACGCCTGTGGGGCGCGCCTATCATCGCCTCGCCTCGCGTCGAGAGCAACACGCGATGGCTTCCCCGACACAAACAAAACGGGACGCCCCCCCGGACGCCCCGTTTGTATTCCCCCAGCCCTTCCCCACCACACACCGATCGGCGACTGCGCGCCCTCACGTCACGGGCACCAACTCCCGCCGGTGCGGCATCAATCGCCTGCTTCCGTACGTACGCCCAACGGCACCCCAAGCGTTGAACTTTTCTTCCTCCCCAGAACCTTGTCCGTGAGGTCGTCGAGCAGCGTGTACACGACCGGGACCACAAAGAGCGTGAGAAGGGTCGAGGTCACGAGCCCACCAATCACGGCGTGCGCCATTGGCGCCCGCTGTTCTGCCCCTTCGCCAAGCGCCAGGGCCAGGGGGAGCATGCCGAAGATCATCGCCGCGGTGGTCATGATGATCGGGCGGACGCGGATCCGCGCCGAGTTGAGGATGGCGGTGCGGCGATCCTTCCCAGCCTCGCGCTCCTTGTTCACGAAGTCGATGAGGAGGATCCCGTTCTTGGTCACCAGCCCCATGAGCATGATGATCCCGATCATCGACATCACGTTGAGCGTCCCCTTGGTCACGAGGAGACCCAGCGCCACCCCGAGGAACGACAGCGGGAGCGCCAGCATGATGGAGAGCGGCTGGATGAACGACCCGAAGATCGAGGCGATGATCAGGTAGATGAAGATGACGGCAAGAAGAAGCGCCTCGAGGACGTAGCCCTTGGTCTCGGTGAGGTTCTGGACGTCGCCACCGAAGATGGTCCGGTACCCCGTCGGCAGGCCGATGGTGGTGAGCGCTTCGCGCGCCTGGTCGGCGACCGTTCCCATGCTGAAGCCGGGCAACACCCCCGCCGAGATGGTGACGCGCCGTTCGAGGTAGCCACGCTCGATCTGTTGCGGACCGACCCCAGGGCGGATCTCGGCCACCTGCGACAGCGGGACGGTGATCGGCTGCCCGGTGCGGGTATCGATGTTGGTGCTCAACACCGGGATGCGGGCCACATCCTCGGGGGAGACGCGTGACGAGTCGGGGTACACGACCATCACGTCGTGCGAATAGCCGTTGGGGTCCTCCCACCGCGTGGCGCGTTGTCCCTGGAAGAGCGGCTGCAACGTCCCACCGATCGTCTGCATGGCGAGCCCCGCCGCCCAGGCCTGCTGCCGGTCGACGCGAACGTCGAGCTGCGGAATCTCTCCCTCGTCGCTCGACTGCGGTTCCGCGACACCGGGCACAGCGCGCACCGCCTGCAGTACCTGCTCGGCGGCGAGCTTGAGGCGCGTCGGCTCCGGTCCCTGCACGAAGATCTGGATCGGCTGGCGATAGCCGCCGAAGATCGACGACGATCCGGTGATCGACGGGCGCACCCCGGGGATCCCGGCGAGCTTGCGCCGCAGGTCGCCCTGGATCTCGAAGAGCGTCTTGTCGCGATCGCGCTTGGGCTTGAGGCGCACGAAGATCTGTCCGCCGTTAGTCCCGCGCGACATCCCGCCGCCGCCCCCAACCGAAAGCGAGGTAAAGGTCACCTCGGGCTGCTGGCGAAGGAACGACGCGATCTCATTCCCCTTCTCGACGGTGTACTCGATTCGCGAGCCCGGCGGGGTGCGGAACGACACGTTGAACTCGCCAGCGTCATAGTCCGGGAGCCACGTGAAGCCGAGGATCGGGAAGAGGAGGAAGGCCGCAGCGATCGACGCGGCCGCCAGGCCGACCATCGCCAGTCGATGATCGAGGGCCCACGCCAGCGCGCTGCGGTACTTCTCCGACATGCGCTCGAACCAGTCGTCGAATGCGAAGGCGACCTTCCGGATCGGGTTCGTCGTCTTCTTCCGCGTCTCGGCATGGCCGCCGTGCTCCACCTCGGGGTCGGGCCAGATGCTCGAAAGCATCGGGTCCAGCGTGAACGAGACGAAGAGCGACACCAGCACCGCGAAGGCGACGGTGACCCCAAACTGGAAGAAGATTTTCCCGATCTGCCCGCCCATGAAGGCGACCGGGACGAAGACGGCGACCACCGCCAGTGTGGTGGAGAGCACCGCCAGCCCGATCTCGTCGGTCCCCTCCTTGGCGGCGGTGAAGTGATCCTTCCCCATCTCCAGGTGGCGCACGATGTTCTCGCGCACCACGATGGCATCGTCGATGAGGAGCCCGATCGCCAGCGACAATGCCAGGAGCGTCATGGTGTTCAGTGTGAAGTCGAAGATCCACATCACGAAGAACGCCGAGATGATCGACACCGGGAGGGTG
>DAIESF010000049.1 GCA_027346425.1 Gemmatimonadota bacterium
TTACACGCCGAACCGTGAAAACCACGGCGCGTACTTCTACGACTGGACCACGTGGGACGAGGTGGCGTGGCGCCGCTTCTACAACGTCTGGATGGAGTTCATCAACGACTACAAGAACATGGGCGGGCGCGTGACGCCGTCGACGGATGCCGGCTTCATCTACAACACCTACGGTTTCAGCTATATCGAGGAGTTGGAGAACTTTCAGGAGGCTGGCTTCCACCCCCTCGAGGTGATCCGCGGCGCGACGCTCCACGCGGCGCAGGAGCTGAACAAGGCGAGCGGAAAGCCGATCGAGACGGGGCTGGTGCGCGCGGGGATGCTCGCCGACCTCGCGATCGTTGGCGAGAATCCGATCGCGAATTTCAAGGTGCTCTACGGCACCGGACACCTGCGGCTGAATGACAAGACCGGGAAGATGGAGCGCGTGGGCGGCGTGAAGTGGACCATCAAAGACGGGATCGTCTATGACGCGAAGCAGCTGCTCGACGATGTCGCGAAGATGGTCGAGAAGCAGAAGCGGGAGCGCGGGATCACGAAGCTGCCGGTCGTTTCGATGCCGTAGCGCGAGAAGACGAGAAGACGAGAAGACGAGAGGACGAGAGGACGAGAGGCGGGATCTCTCGTCTTCTTCGTTTATCGCCCGCTCACGCTCTGCGTGGTGGGGCGGGCCTCTCCGAACGGGTGGGGCAATTCCTGCCTGTCTCTTACAGGTGTGATCCAGCGCTCTTGCACGCCCTGAATGGGGCTCGTATCGTGGCGGGCGTTCGGTTCAGCACCGGGCGCTGACTCCCTTTGGCGCCGCGCGCGAAGCGGGTCACCCAGTCCCCAGATCGTCGGCCACCGAGGCCGGAGGAGTCGCAATGAAGCGTGTTGCAATAGGTAGTGCGGTCTTGCTCGCGGCAGCGGCGTGCGCCGATCCGTCGTCGGGGCCGAGCGTGTCGCCGGAGGTGTTGATGCAGACGGGCGAGGCGCCGGTGATGTCGGTGGCCGGGGCTGGGCAGGTGATTCCGGGGGTGTACATCGTCACGCTGAAGGGCGCGCCGGGACTGGCGCGGGCGGCGACGGTGGCGCGCGGGCTCGGGGTATCGTCGTCGGCACTCCGTCGCGAATACAACGCTGCACTCAACGGCTTCGCGGCCGACCTGTCGGCCGACGACGTGGCACGCCTGTCGCGCGATCCGCGTGTCGCGTCGATCGAGGCCGACCAGGTGTTCACGATCGAGACCACGCAGTCCGGGGCGACGTGGGGGATCGACCGCATCGACCAGCGCGCGCTCCCGCTTTCGAAGTCGTACACCTACACGCGCACCGGTGCCGGGGTGACAGCCTACATCATCGACACCGGGATCCGCTTCTCGCATAACGAGTTCGGCGGGCGGGCGACGAGCGGATTCGACGCCGTCGATGGCGGGACGGCCGACGACTGCAACGGGCACGGGACGCACGTTTCCGGGACGGTTGGCGGAGCGACGTACGGTGTCGCCAAGGGCGTTGCGCTCGTGGGCGTGCGCGTCCTCGATTGCTCGGGGACTGGGACGACGTCGGGCGTCATCGCCGGCATCGACTGGGTCACGGCGAACCATACCGGGAGCAATCCCGCAGTCGCCAACATGAGCCTCGGCGGCGGTGCGTCGACGGCGCTCGACAACGCGGTCAAGAACTCCATCGCCGATGGCGTGACCTATGCAATCGCGGCGGGGAACTCGAACCGTGATGCCTGCAAGTTCTCGCCGGCCCGTGTGCCGACGGCGATCACGGTCGGAGCGACGACGAGCAGCGACGCGCGCGCATCGTATTCCAACTACGGATCGTGCCTCGACCTCTTCGCCCCAGGCTCGAGCATCACCTCGGCGTGGTACACGAGCAACACGGCGACGAACACGATCAGCGGAACGTCGATGGCCACGCCGCACGTGGCCGGGGTGGCGGCGCTCTACCTGCAGGGGAACCCGTCGGCCACGCCGGCGACGGTGGCCAGCGCACTCGTGGCGAATTCCACGGCGAACGTGGTGTCCGGCGCGGGGCGCAACTCGCCGAACCGGCTGCTGTTCACGAACTACTGAACGCGAGCGAACGCAAGGACGGGAAGCCGAGAGGTGCGTTGGTCGCCTCTCGTCTTCTCGTCTTCTCGTCTTCTCGTCTTCTCGTCTTCTCGTCTTCTCGTCTTCTCGTCTTCAGTTCCTGATCCTTCCGAAATCGCGGCGTAGTTCGGTGCGGAAGTCGGGGTGGGCGATGGAGACGAGTGCCTCGGCCCGCTCGCGCAGCGACAGGGCGTGGAGGTTGACGGCGCCGTACTCCGTCACGACCCAGTGGACATGGCCGCGCGTGGTGACGACGCCGGCCCCCGGAGAAAGCTGGGCGACGATGCGCGAGACCTTTCCGCCAGCCGCAAGAGACGGGAGGGCGATGATCGGCTTCCCGCCGCGGGAGCGGGCGGCACCGCGCACGAAGTCCATCTGGCCGCCGATCCCCGAATAGATGCGCGGCCCGATCGAGTCGGCACAAACCTGCCCGGTCAGGTCGACCTGGATCGCCGAGTTGATGGCGGTGACCTTGGGATTGCGCGAGATGAGCGCCGTGTCGTTGGTGCGGTCGCAGCTGTGGAACTCCACCAGCGGGTTGTCGTCGACGAAGTCGTAGAGGCGCTTGCTCCCGTTGACGAACGAGGTGACCACACGCCCGGGGTGGACCTGCTTGAAGCGGTTGGTCACCGCCCCCGATTCGATGAGGTCGACGATGCGATCGGAGAACATCTCGGTATGGATCCCGAGGTCCTTCTTGTCGTGCAGGCGGGCGAGCACGGCGTCGGGGATGGCGCCGATCCCCATCTGCAGGGTGGCGCGGTTCTCGACCAGGCCGGCGACGATCTCGCCGATACGCCCCTCGACCTCCGATTCCTTTCCCGGGGCATGCTCGGGGAGGGGGCGATCGGAATGGTAGAAGGCGTCGATGCGTTCGAACGGGATGGCCGTGTTGCCGTGGGTGCGTGGCATCCGGTCGTTGATCTCGGCGATGACGAAGCGCGCGGTGTCGACCGCGGCGCGCGCGCAGTCCACCGACGTCCCTAACGAGCAGTACCCGTGCCGGTCGGGCGGGGAGAGTTGCACGATGGCGACGTCGAGCTGGATGACGCCATTGAGGAAGAGCGACGGAATGTCGGAGAGGAAGACGGGGACGAAGTCCGCCCGCCCGTCGGCGACCGGGTCGCGCAGCGCCGGACCGCAGAAGAGGCAGACCGAGCGAATGCGCTCGGCGACGCCCGGCGCAGTCCACGGGGCATCGCCCTCGGTGTGCATGTGGAAGAGACGCACTCCCTCGAGGTCGCCGCGCTGCGCCAGCGCCTGCAGCAGCGGTGACGGCGTGGCCGCGGCACCGTGCACGAAGACGCGCATGCCGCTGGTAATGAGGGAGATGGCGTCGGTGGCAGAGACGCCGCGCGTTGTCCAGTCCGGAGGGTGCATGTCGGTGGTCACGAGGAGCGGATAATCTAACATCCCGGGCCGGCGCACCCGGGTGTTGGCGCGGCAGGGCGGTGGGCGCCGGAGCCCCCGGGGCGCCGGGCGGGAGCGCGCAGTGCGCGCCGCCAACGGAGGGGGAGGCGCGCGCGTTCTGGAGGCAGCCCGGTACTCACCACGACGGACGCGTCGCCCTCGACGGGGGCGTGCACGGAGCGCAGTTTGGTCATGCGGCGGGCCTTGGGGGCGCGCCGGACATTCGCCTAACGAAGGAGGCCGTTCGCATGTTCTCCCGCCGGAAGTTCCTCACCACCTCGTCGCTGGCGCTGGCCGGGACGGCGTGCGCGACGCGCGGGGCGGACGCTGGCGCCGCCCAGGGGGATGACGACCACGGCGGCGGTGGTGCGAGCGGCGCCGCGTTGCCGCCGGCGATCGCCGCCCTGACGTCGATGAAGGACCAGGCCAAGCCGATCTCGGTCGACGAGCGGAGAGCTCGGATCGACAAGGCGCGGCGCCTGATGGCCGAGCAGAAGATCGACGCCCTGATGCTCGCCGGCGGAACCTCGCTGGTCTATTTCACCGGGATGAACTGGGGGAACAGCGAACGCCTCACGGCCGTGATCATTCCGGTGAAGGGGACGCCGTTCGTGGTGACGCCCAAGTTCGAGGAGGCGCGGACCATCGAGCAGGTGAAGCTGGGCCCGTTAGGCTCGGGGACCGACGTGATGACGTGGGAGGAGGACGAGTCGCCGTCGAAGCTGGTGGCCGACGGGCTACGGGCGCGGGGGATCGCCGCCGGTCGGGTGGGGGTCGAGGAGACGGTCAAGTTTGTCTTCAGCGACAACGTCGCCCTCGCCGCTCCGCAGCTGCACCTCACCAGCGGGACGCCGATCAGCGCAGGGTGCCGGATGACGAAGGACGCGCACGAGCTCCAGCTCATGAAGCTCGCCGCTGCGGTGACGCTCAAGGCCTACGAGGCGGCCTACAAGTCGCTCAAGGAAGGGATGACGCAGGGCGACTTCGCCCGCCTCGTCTCGCAGGCCCACGAGAAGCTCGGATTCAGTGGCGGGGCCGGGGTACAGGTCGGGGAGTTTTCGGCGCTCCCGCACGGCTCCATCACGCCGCAGGTGGTGAAGGAGGGGTCGATCCTCCTCATCGACGGCGGGTGCAAGGTGGAGGGATACTCCTCCGACATCTCGCGCACCTTCGTGCTGGGGAAGGCGACCGACAAGATGAAGAAGGTCTTCGACATCGAGCACGCGGCACAGACGGCGGCGCTCAAGGCGGCGCGCCCCGGCGTGCCGTGCGGCGACATCGACGCGGCGGCGCGGAAGGTGATCGAGGACGGGGGCTACGGCCTTGGATACAAGTACTTCACGCACCGCGTGGGGCACGGGCTGGGCATGGACGGACACGAGTGGCCGTATCTGGTGAAGGGGAACCCGTTGCCGCTGGCGGTGGGGATGACCTTCAGCGATGAGCCCGGGATCTACATCCCGGGTGAGTTCGGCATCCGCCTCGAGGACGACTGGGTGGTGACCGCAGATGGCGCCGAGATGTTCACGCCGCAGAGCCCGAGCCTCGAGGATCCGTTCGGGAGCGGGGGGGTGAGCTGAGCGATGGTCGCGCATCAAACGGATACCCGGGGGAAGGGAATGATGAAGGCGCTCGGCGGTGACTGGGCGATGTTGTTGTTGGGGGGGGCCCCCCGCGCCCGGCTATTTCGCAGCGCCCGGGCCCTGTTCGCCCCGGCCCTGTTCGCCCTGGCCGCATCGGCCTGTGCCACGGCGCAAACGCCTCCCCCCCTCAGCGAGGGAGACCTCATTGCCAGCGCGCGTGCCATCCACCAGCGCGTCATCACGCTCGACACCCACGTCGACATCAACCCGGCGCTGTTCACGGCGCAGCACCCGAACTACACCGATCGTCTCGCGACGCAGGTCAACCTCCCGAAGATGGATGAGGGGGGGCTCGATGCCGTCTTCTTCTCCATCTACGTGGGGCAGGGGGCGCAGACCGCGGAAGGATTCGCGCGCGCCCGCGCGCAGGATCTCGAGAAATTCGATGCCGTGCACCGGCTCGCCGAGCAGATCGCACCGGACCGCATCGAGATCGCCTACTCCGCCGCCGACGTCACGCGCATCGCCGCCGCCGGGAAGAAAGTGGCGCTGATGGGGGTCGAGAACGGCTACGGACTCGGAATCGACCTCGCCGCCGTGAAGGAGTTCCATGACCGCGGAGCGCGATACCTCTCGCTGGCCCACAATGGCCACTCGCAGCTGTCCGATTCCAATACCGGAGAGCGCGACGGCATCTGGCAGTGGAATGGGCTCTCCCCGTTAGGCAGGCAGGTAGTGGCTGAGGCCAACCGGCTCGGCATCATGCTCGACATCTCTCACCCATCCAAGGCGTCCAACCTGCAGGTGATGGCCCTGTCGAAGGCACCGGTCATCGCCTCGCATTCGGGGGTGCGCGCCATCGCCAACGTCAGCCGCAACCTGGAGGACGAGCAGCTCAAGGCGCTTCAGAAGAGCGGTGGCGTCGTCCAACTGGTGGCGTTCAACGGCTACGTGAAGGTTCCCCCGCCCGACTCACCCGAGCGGGCGAAGGCGCTGGCCGCACTTCGGCAGGAATTCGGCTTCGGCGCCGGCGGGGCCGGTGGCCCCGGCGGGGCGATGGCGCGGATGACGCCGGAGCAGCGGGCACAGTTCCAGGGGAGGATGGAGGCGCTGAACAAGCAGTTCCCGCCACCACCACGGGCCAACGTCAAGGATTTCGTCGATCACATCGACTACGTCGTGAAGCTCATCGGGATCGACCACGTCGGGATCTCATCCGACTTCGACGGCGGCGGCGGGATCGATGGGTTCAACGACGCCACCGAGGCGCCGAACGTGACAATCGAGCTGGTACGCCGCGGGTACACCGAGGAGCAGATCGCCAAGATGTGGAGCGGGAATCTGTTGCGCGTGATGCGCGACGTGGAGAAGGTCGCCGCGCAGCTGCAACGCAACCAGGCGAGCGGCAACCCGTAATCGGTCGCCGTCGCGGCGGCGGTCGGACAGGCCCGGTGGAGGTCGCACCACACCTTCGCCGAGTCACTCGGAAGGCCCGCGTCGCGTCGACGCGGGCCTTCTGCCGTCGTGGTGGCCGACTTACCGGGCCGACGACCGTTCGTCGTCCGGCGGCCTCGGTGCTCCCGGCGGCGGCTTGTCGTCGTCATGCAGCATGCGCAGCGCCGGGGTCTCGAGGTCGTCGAACTGCCCGCGTCGCGCCGCCCACACGAAGGCGAGGACCGCCGCGAAGACGATCACCAAGGCCAACGGGAGAACGAGGTAGACGATGCTCATGCGTGGGCGGCGTGGGTCATACGCGATGCGCCGAGGGCCGGTCCGCCGAGGGTCGGTCAGCCGAAGGCCTGTCAGCCGAAGGCCTGTCAGCCGAAGGCCTGTCAAATGTATGCCCGTACCATGATCCCAGCACGACCGTCAGCGAACTGAGCGGCATCATGACTGCGGCAACGAGCGGATTGATCGTCCCGGTAATGGCCAGCGCGACGCCGACGATGTTGTAGGCGATGGAGAAGGCAATGTTTCGGCGAATGACGCGCATCGTGTTGCCGGCGCCGCGCACCAGTTCGACCAGCGGTTGGAGCCCCGGTGTCGTGAGGAAGACATCGGCGGTGGCGAGCGAGGCCTCGGCACCGCCGTGCACGCCGATCCCGACGGCGGCGGCGGCGATCGCCGCGGCGTCGTTCACGCCGTCGCCGACCATCACGACGCGATGTGTGCGGCTCAGATCCTCCACGACACGCAGCTTCTCCTCCGGCGTCGCCCCGCCGCGGCAGTCATCAGGTGCAATGCCGAGGGCGCGCCCCACGGAGCGCACCACCGGCTCGGCGTCGCCGGAGAGGAGTCGCACTGTCCACCCGGCCGCCTTGAGCGCCTGGACGCTCCCGGCTGCGTCGGCGCGCACCGGATCGCCCATCCCGGCGCGCGCGACCACGTCGCCGTCGATCGCGACCCACACCGGGGTGAGTGACTCGTCTGCCGGGGGTGCCGCGCGGGTTCCAGCGGTCGAGGCATCGGCCACGCGTCCGATCTGGTGAAGGACAAATGACGGAGAGCCGACGACGACGCCGCGCCCGCCGACGCGTCCCACGATCCCGCCTCCGGCGATGTGCGTCGACTCCTCCACGGTGTGGAGCACCGTCGGTGACGCCATCGGTTGTCCCGCGGGTTGTCCCACGGATTCTCCCGTCGGGGCGACGGCGGAAAAGGCGCGCCGGAATCCGTCGGCGATCGGGTGCGTGGACTCCAGCTCGAGGGCGAGAACAAGTGGCTTCGCCCACTCCGGCCCGTCCCAGTGCACGAGCGAGACTCTGGCCTCGGTGACCGTCCCGGTCTTGTCGAGGATGAGGACGTCGGGGTGTGAGAGCGCCTCGATCGCGTCGCCTCCCTTGATGAAGATCCCACGGCGCGCCGCGCGCCCCGTGGCCACGGTGACAGCCAGCGGTGTGGCCATGGCGAGGGCGCAAGGGCAGGTGACGACCAGGAGCGCGATGGCGTTGTCGAGTGCGGCCGAGGGATCGACACTCGCCCACACGATGTACGTGACGACCGACAGGACGAGGACGATGCCGACGAACCACCCTGCGAGGCGATTGGCGAGGACGACGACCGGCGCCCGCCGCCGCGTGCTCTCCTCCACCTGGCGCAGAAGCTTCGCGACCCGGCTTTCCTCGCCAGCGCGCTCGATCTGCACACGGATTGCCGACGCAACGTTCAGCGTCCCGGCGAATACCGTCGTCCCTTGCTCGACGGTCACCGGGCGCGACTCCCCGGTCAGGAGCGAGAGGTCGATCGACGACCGTCCGTCGGTGACGATTCCGTCGGCAGCAATCGTGTCGCCGGCGCGGACCTCGAGGAGCATCCCGGGGAGGAGGGCAGCGGCTGGGAGTTCGCGCACCCTCCCGTCGCTGTCGACGACGCGCGCCCCCTGCGGCGTGAGCGAATACAGCAGCTCCGACGCATCGGTGGCGGCGCGCTGCCCACGCTGCTGGAGAAAACGCCCCACCAGCAGGAGGAAGATCAGGACCGTCACGCCGTCGAAGTAGATCGGTCCGGTATCGGTGACGGTGTTCACGACCCCACGCCCAAAGCCGGCGCCGAGGGCGATGGCGATCGGGAGGTCCAGGTGCAACGTCCGCGTGCGGAGCGCAGCCCACGCCCCGGCGAAGAAGACGCGCCCCGGGCCAAGGATGGCCGGGATCGTGAGGACCAGGGAGACGTACCGGAAGAACCGCTCGTACGGCGCCTCGATCCCGTTGGTGAGCCAGCCGCTGTACATGGCCAGCGCGGCGAGCATCACGTTGATGGCGATGGCCCCGGCCACCCCAATTCGAATGATCGCCGTGCGGTCTTCCTTGCGCCGCACCTCGTCGCGCCGGACGCCCAGGTACGGGTGCGGCGGGTAGCCGAGTGACTCGAGGGCGCGCGCGACCTGCGAGAGGGCGACCGAATTCGTATCCCACTCGATGGCGGCCAGCGAGCGCCCGACGTTCAGTTCCGCCCGCGCGACCCCCGGCAGGAGCAAGGGGACGCGTTCCACGAGCCAGACGCACGACGCGCAGTGGACCCCTTCGAGAAAGAGTTCGACGCGCGACAGCCCCTCTGGCGTCGTGATGACGTACAGGGAGCGGAACGCCTCGTGGTCGAACTCCTCGTAGGTGCGTCCCGACGCGCGCACCGGCGAGGTGCGGCGGTCGGCGAAGCCGTAGTACTGGTCGAGTCCGTGCTCGTGGAGGATACCGTAGGCGGTGCGGCAGCCGGCACAGCAGAACTGCGTCGCCGCGCCGTGTTCCACGTAGCCCTCGGGGACGGGGAGCCCGCAATGAGCGCAGGCCACGTCGACGTGCACCGCAGTCGTGCCTGACGTCGTGCTAATGCTGCCGGCCATGCGCCGGGGCGGGGATGCCGCCCGATTGCATCTGGCGGGCACGCGCTGCCAGCCGCTCGGGATCGATGCGCATGCGCCCGGTGATGGAGAGCACCCCCATGACCACGACGGCGGCCGCCGTCACGAGGGGGAGCCGGGCGCGGAACGCTCCCGTCAGGCGTTGGGCGCCGTAGCCCACGCTCAACATCACCGGGAGGGTGCCGGCCCAGAACAGCGCCATGGTCGCCACCGCGGTCCCCACGCGCCCGGTCCCTGCCGCCGCGAAGACGAAGGCGTAAAGCCACCCGCAGGGGAGCAGGGTGGTGAGGAGGCCGGTCGCGGCGGCCCGCACTTCGGGCGAGTGCCCGCGCACGCGCGCCAGCAGCCTGCCTAACGGATTGCTCCCGGCGGGGAGCCCCTCGAGCCGGGGGAGGCGGATGCCGCGCGAGACGAGGAGCGTCGATCCCCCCCACGCGATCATCAGCACGCCGGAGACCACCGCGGCGGCGCGCGAGAGCCCCACCAGCGCCCCCACGCGGTCGAGCCCGTGGCCGACCACGCCGGCCAGCACCCCTAACGAGAGGTACGACAGCAGGCGCCCGATGTTGTAGGCCACGTGCGAGGGCGTCCCTCCCGCGCGTCCCTCGGCGCCGGTCGCATAGAAGCAGACGAAGCCGCCGCACATCCCGGCGCAGTGCATGCTTCCCAGCAGGGAGGCGGTGAGGATCCCGAGGGCCAGCGCCAGTGACATGCGGTCAGTCCGTCGGCGGGAGCGGGGCGTCGACACGCTCCCGCACGGCGAAACGGTCGCTGCCGCGCGTGACGGTGAAGCGCAGTTCCCACTCCCCTGGACGCCGCGCGTCGAGCGGCGCGGTGTACGCCCCGTTCCCGGTGTCGGCCAGCGTGGCGGTCAACTGATGCGATGCGCGGGCGTTGTGCATCGCCAGCACGGTGACCGTGGCGCCGCGCAACGGCGTCCCGGCGGAGTCGGTAACCGTCGCCGTGAGTGACCCCTCGCGCGCCGACGTCCCGAGTCGCAGCTGAGGAATCACGCGCCATCCCAGGCGCGCGCTCTCGGCACGCAACGCCATCTCGTCGTCGAAGTGCACCGCCTTGTTGTAGTAGTCGGGCTCGACGGCGAACGCCTCGTCGCGGCTGGCCACGACGGCGATCCAGACGTTGCTCACGACCGTGGCCGCGAGGACGACCGCGATGCCGATGGGCCACTGCATGCCGCGCTTCATGGTTGGTCCTTGCGTTCGGGGTGGGACTTGTCCTTGTCGGACGAGTCGTGCTCGCCATCGCGTCGCGTGTCGCCGCGGGGGCCGAGGAGGCGATACGGGAATTCACCCGTGAAGTCGTCGCCATCGCTCACCTTCACGGTGACCATGCGATCGCCCTCGTCGAAGGCCCGGCGCGGCAGGAGAATGAAGAAGGAGATCGTCTCGGTCTTCCCTTCCGCCACCGGGAACGGATTCACCGGGATCACCACCTGCCCCTCATCGACCCCGTCGACAGAGATCTGGTAGCGCTGGTCCTCGCCACTGCGGTTCGCGATCCGCATGCGCACCTGGTTGGCGATTCGGCCGTCGGCCTCCTCGGTGAAGGGGCGGTCGGGGGAGCGGAGGAGGGTGACGTCGGCCGCCGCCTTGGTGTCGAGCTGCCAGATGAAGACGCCGATCACCAGCGCCAGCGCCGCCGGATACACGACAGTGCGCGGGCGCAGGAGATGGCGCTTCCCCCCTTCAATGACTTCGCGCGAGGTGTAGCGGATGAGCCCCGTGGGCTTCCCGATGGAGGTCATGATGGCATCGCACGCATCCGCGCACTGCGTACAATGGATGCATTCCATCTGCAGTCCGTCGCGGATGTCGATCCCGGTGGGGCAGGTCGCGACGCAGGCGCCGCATTCGATGCAGTCCCCGGCATCGGCTGGGCGGCTCTTCGTCCCCTTCATGCGGGGCTCTCCGCGCCCGTAGTCGTAGGCGACGACGAGCGAACTCCTGTCGAGCAGGACCGACTGCCAGCGTCCGTACGGGCAGGCGATGGTGCACGTCTGCTCGCGGAAGTAGACGAAGTCGAGGAAGACCAGGATCGTCGTGACCGCCATGATGGCAAACGACGACGGGTGTTCCACCGGGGAGCGTCTCACCCAGACCGCGAGCTGGTCCACCCCCACGAAGTACGCGAGAAAGGTGTGGGCGAGCACGAGGGCGATCACGAAGTAGATCGCGTTCTTGAGCAGGCGCCGCGGGTTGACGTGACTTCCCGACTTGTCGATCTGTAGCGATCCCATGCGCCCCCCTTCCACCATCCGCTCGATCGGGCGGAAGAGGTACTCCATCCACACGGTCTGCGGGCACCCCCATCCGCACCACACGCGCCCGAAGAGGGCGGTGAAGGTGAAGACCGTGAGGACGAGCGTCCCCAGGAGGAGCATGAAGAGGAGTGTGTCCGTCGCGAGGAAGGTGTAGCCGAAGAAGGTGAACTCGCGACGGACCGCATTCAGCCAGATCGCCGGCTTTCTGTTGATGTCGATGTGCGGGAGGGCGAGGTACACGACCATGAGCACATACGCCACGATCCGACGGCGGCGGTTCCACGTGCCGTCGGCTGGCTTGGGACGGATCCAGCGTCGCGATCCGTCCTCATTCATGGTCGGGAGGACCCGACCCTGTGCCCGTGGGGCGAGGGACGGTGTACTCACGGTGAAACCGGTTGACCCTCAGGCGCCTTGGGGTTGGCGGG
>DAIESF010000056.1 GCA_027346425.1 Gemmatimonadota bacterium
ACATGCATTGCGAGGCAACAGCTATGTCCCATTCGCGGCGGTCGAGGATCCTGGCGTCGGCAGGCGCTGTCATTCTCAGCGTCTCCCTCCTGTACGCCTGTGCCCCGAAGTCCAAGCAAGCGGGCGGCATCGGCAACCTAGGCGACGCGGCGTCGCGCACCTACGTCGCCCCGGGGAGTTACGACGAGTTCTACTTCTTCACCTCGGGCGGTTTCTCCGGACAGGTCGGCGTCTATGGCCTCCCGTCGGGGCGCCTCCTCAAGGTCATCCCGGTCTTCTCCCAAAACCCGGAAAACGGGTACGGCTACAACACGGAGACCAAGGCGATGCTCAACACGTCCTGGGGACACATCCCCTGGGATGACTCGCACCATCCGTCGCTGTCGATGACGAACGGCGAGCACGACGGGCGCTGGCTCTTCATCAACGCCAACAACACCCCGCGCTTTGCCCGCATCGACCTCAAGTCGTTCGAGACCACCGAGACCCTCGAGCTCCCGAACACCGGCGGCAACCACGGCGCGCCGTTCACCACCGAGAATACCGAGTACGTGATCGGCGCCACCCGCTTCTCGGTCCCGATCCCGCAGAAGAGCGTCGGCTTCGACAAGTTTGCCGAAGAGTTCAAGGGGACGATCTCCTTCGTGAAGGCCGACGAGTTCGGCAAGATGGACGTCGCCTTCCAGATCCTGATGCCCGGCTTCGACTACGACCTCGGGCGCCCCGGCAAGGGGCCGTCGCATGGGTGGGTCTTCTTCACCTCGTACAACACCGAGCAAGCCAGCACCAAGCTCGAGGTCAACGCCTCCAAGAACGACAAGGACTACATCGCCGCCGTGAACTGGAAGGCCGCCGAGCAGTGCGTGGCGCAGGGAAAGGCGAAGGAGTGGTCGACGAAGTACTACCACAACACCATGGATGAGGCGACGCATACCGCCAAGTCCGAGGTGAAGACGACGGTCAAGGTGCTCGACCCGAAGGACTGCGCCGGCGTCGTGTACTTCCTCCCGACCCCGAAGTCGCCGCACGGCGTGGACGTCGACCCCACGGGTGAGTACATCGTCGGCGGCGGCAAGCTGGCCACGGTCATCCCGGTCCACTCGTTCAGCAAGTTCCAGAAGGCGATCGCCGACAAGGCCTTCGAGAAGGAAGCCTACGGTATCCCGGTGGTGAAGTACGAATCCACCATGTACTGCGAAGTCGCGAACCCCGGGCTCGGCCCCCTGCATAACGAGTTCGACGCCAACGGCAACGCCTACACCTCGGTCTTCATCTCGTCGGAGATCGTGAAGTGGTCGCTGAAGGACTGCAAGGTGAGCGACCGCGTCCCCACGTACTACTCGATCGGGCACCTCTCCGTCCCGGGCGGCGACACCAAGAAGCCGTACGGCAAGTACGTGATCGCGATGAACAAGATCACCAAGGACCGCTACCTCCCGACGGGCCCCGAGCTCACGCAGTCGGCGCAGCTGTACGACATCACCGGCCCCAAGATGAAGCTCCTCCTCGACTTCCCGACCATCGGCGAGCCGCACTACGCCCAGGCGATCGAGGCGAGCAAGATCAAGGGGAACCAGCTCAAGTTCTTCAAGCTGGCCGACAACAAGCACCCATACGTAGCGCGCACCGAACAGGAAACCGGCATCTCGCGCTCGGGCAAGACCGTGCACATCAAGATGACGGCGATCCGCTCGCACTTCGTCCCCGACAACATCGAGGGCGTGCAGGTGGGTGACACGGTCCTCTTCCACGTCACCAACCTGGAGCAGGATTGGGACGTCCCGCACGGCTTCGCCGCGATCGGCTCGTACAGCGACGCCGAGCTCCTCGTGATGCCGGGCCAGACCCGCACGCTCACCTGGGTCGCCAAGTACCCGGGGGTCTACCCCTTCTACTGCACCGACTTCTGCAGCGCGCTGCACCAGGAAATGCAAGGCTACGTCCGCGTCGCCCCGTCGGGCTCGATGGTTGCCCTCTCGGCGAGTACCAGCAAGAAGGCGCAGGCCGCCGTGGCCGCAGCATCGGAAGGGACGAAGTAAATCCGTGACCAGGGGGCGGGTGATCGTCGACCCGCCCCCGTTACGCCCCACCGTGAGTTACCGACATGATTTCTGAACGATCCCGTGTCCTCATCGCCCTCTCGGCCGCACTCCTGGTCGTGATGTACTTCGCGCCCATCTGGCGTGTGTACCTCGAGGCCCCGCAGTACCCCGAGGGGCTCGGGATGCAGATCTGGATCAATACCGTGAAGGGGGTCAAGGAAAATGACCTCGAGAACATCAACAACCTGAACCACTACATCGGGATGAAGCGCATCATCCCCGAGTCGATCCCCGAGCTCAAGATGATGCCGGTCATCGTTGGTATCCTCGTGGCCGGCGGGCTGGCCGCCGCCGCGCTCGGGCGCCGGCGCCTCGCCCAGGGATGGGTCGCCCTCTTCCTCGTGGTGGCCCTGGTCGGGCTCGTCGACTTCTGGAAGTGGGAGTACGAGTACGGTCACGATCTCGACATGGAGAACGCGATCATCAAGGTGCCGGGGATGACGTACCAGCCACCGTTGATCGGCTCCAAGCAGCTCCTCAACTTCACCGCCACTTCCATACCGGGGGCGGCCGGGTGGGCCGCGATCATCGCCCTCGGCCTGGGTGTCCTCGCCCTCGCCGTTGACCGGCGCGGCCCCGCATCAACCGGCGCGGCGGCGAAGGAAGTCGGCGCCAGCGCGCGCGCCGTGGTGGCCTGAGTGCTGCGCTCGGCAATCAGGAGTCGGGCGCTCCTTGCCGTCGCGGTGGCCCTCGTCGCCACCGCCGGCTGCAAGGGTTCCGACGCCCCGCGCCCGCTGGTGGTCGGCGAGGACTCGTGCGACTACTGCAAGATGGCGATCTCCGACACGCGCTACGGTGGCGAGATCCGCACCCGCACCGGGCGCATCGTGACCTTCGATGCCGTGGAGTGCCTCGCCAGCTACATCGCCGCAGCCGGCGACAGCGCCCGTTTTGCCGGGGTCTGGGTCGCCGACTTCCAGAGGGGCGGGATGGTCGCCGCCGACAGCGCGCGCTACGTGAGCGGCGGCTCCCTGCACAGCCCCATGGGGCGCCAGCTCACCTCGTTCGCCCCGACGCTCTCCCCGGCCGAACTCACCGCTCGGTACGGCGGCGAGGTACTCACGTGGGAACAGGTGCTGGCGCTCTCGCCCACGCCGCCGCACGGTGCATCTGCCGAGCCGTCGACGGCGGCGCACACGCACTGAGCATCGACACACGCATCGTGTCGGCAGCTCATCCCGGCTGTCCCTGATTCGCAGTCCACACTGTATCTTGCGCGACGTGAGCCCCCTCCTCACTCCGTGCTCCCCTGCACCAGTGCCGGCGCCCGTGCGCGCGGGCGCCTGGCGCCGGGCAGCCGCCACCATCGCCACGTTCCTCGGGACGCTCCTCGTGCCGCCAAGCGTCGCGGCCCAGCGAGCGCCTGCCGCGCAGGCGCCGCAGGCGCAGGGCGCAGACATCATCGTCTCGCCTAGCGGTCCGGTGCAGCGGGTGAGCGACGCCATCCAGCGCGTCGCCCCTGGTGGACGCGTCCTCGTCCGGAAGGGAGTCTATCGCGAGCCCCTCATCCGCATCGACCGCCCCCTCACCATCGAGGGTGAGGCGGGGGCGGTGCTCGACGGCAGCGGAGCCCACACCATCCTCGAGGTGGCCGCCGACGACGTCACGGTGCGCGGCCTCACCCTGCGCAACACGGGGCCGAGTCAGGTGGACGAGCGGGCCGGGATCCAGGTGCACGATGCCCGCGGCTGCCACATCGAGGACAATCGCCTCGAGCAGACGCTGTTCGCCATCTACCTGGCCAAGGTGCAGGACTGCACGGTGCGCGGCAACGTGATCCGCGGCCACGAGGCGGCCCAGACGGTCTCAGGGAACGGGATCCACATCTGGTCCAGCGAGCGCGTGCAGGTGCTCGGCAACGACGTGCGCGGACACCGCGACGGGATCTACTTCGAGTTCGTGAAGCACGGGCGCGTGGTCGGCAACCGGTCGGAGCGCAGTGCCCGCTACGGGATGCACTTCATGTTCTCCGACGACTGCCACTACGAAGACAACGTCTACCGCGACAACGCCAACGGGATCGCGGTGATGTATTCCAACCGCGTGGAGATGATCCGCAACCGCTTCGAGCACAACTGGGGGAGCGCCGCCTACGGCCTCCTCCTCAAGGACATCAACGACTCGCGCATCGAGGGGAACCTCTTCCTCTCCAACTCGGTCGGCCTCTACCTCGAAGGGGCCAACCGCAACACCGTCCTCGGCAACACCTTTCGCGGCAACGGATGGGCGCTCAAGACGCTGGCCAACGCGCAGGGGAACCTGTACGAGCGCAACGTCTTCGAGGCCAACGCCTTCGACGTCGGGACCAATAGCCGCGAGAACGTCTCGCGCTTCCAGGAGAACTACTGGGATCGCTATCGCGGCTATGACCTCGACCACAACGGGATCGGCGACGTTGCGCACGCGCCGGTCCGCCTCTTCGCCCTCGTCGTGGAGCAGTCGCCCCCGACGCTCATCCTCCTGCGCAGCCTCCTCGTCGATCTCCTCGACCTCGCCGAACGCGTGATCCCCACCCTCACCCCCGAGACCTTGCTCGACGAGCGACCCCTGATGAAGCGCCCCGCTGGAGCTCCCCGTGGTTAGGGCGCGCGGCGTATACAAGAATTACGGGCGCCTGCAGGTGTTGCAGGGGCTCGACCTCGACGTGGCGCGCGGGCAGGTGACGGCGATCATCGGTCCCAACGCCTCGGGAAAGACCACCTTCAACAAGATCCTCCTCGGCCTCGTGCGCGCCGACCGCGGCGAGGTCGTCGTCGATGGACACCGCCTCGACGGGAGCTCATCCTATCGCGCCCACATCGGCTACATGCAGCAGGCTGCGCGCTTCCCCGAGAACCTCTGCGCCTACGACGTCTTCCGCATGCTCGCCGACATTCGCGGCGCCGCCGCCGGGCGCGACGAGCAGCTGGTGGAAGAGTTCGCGTTGGGCCCCGTGCTCCGCACCCCGATCCGCGTCCTCTCCGGCGGAATGCGCCAGCGCGTCAACGCCGCCCTCGCCTTCCTGTTCCGTCCCAACCTCCTCCTCCTCGACGAGCCGACCGCGGGACTCGATCCCATCTCCAGCGGGACGCTCAAGGACAAGATCCGCCAGGAGCGCGCCGCCGGACGCACCTTCATCCTCACCTCGCACGTGCTGAGCGAGCTGGAGGAGCTCTCCGACCGCATCGCCTTTCTCCTCGACGGGCGGGTGCAATTCTCGGGGACGCAGAACGAGCTCAAGTCGCTCACCGGCGAAGCGACGCTGGAGCGCGCCATCGCGCACCTCATGCGGCAGGCGCCGAAGGCCGCCGCCCCCACCAAGACCACGACCACGCCATGACGACCATCCTCAAGATCGTGCGCTACGTCATCCTCGACGTCCTGCGCAATCGCTGGGTGATCGCCTACGCCATCTTCTTCCTGGCCGTCACCGACGTCCTCCTCCGCCTGGGGGGGAGCGGCCCGCGCGCCCTCCTCTCGCTCCTCAACGTCGTCGTCCTCCTCATCCCGCTCGTCACCATCGTCTTCGTCACCATCTACTGGCACGGGGCGCGTGAGTTCAACGAACTCCTGCTCTCGCAGCCCGTGGCGCGCGCCACCCTCTTCCACGGTCTCTTCGCGGGGCTCATCATCCCGCTCTCGCTGGCCTTCGTCGTCGGCGTCACCATCCCCGTCCTCGTGCAGCGCGCCGCCGACGCCGAGACGTTGCGCCTCCTCGCCCTCATGCTCGTCGCTGGCTGCGCCCTCACCGCCGTCTTCGGAGCCTTGGCCGTCCTCATCGCCGGCCTTGTCGACGACCGCCTCAAGGGGCTGGGGATCGCGTTAGGCGTGTGGCTCCTCATGACGGTCGCCTACGACGGGCTCATCCTCTGGGTCGCCATGACCTTCCAGGACTATCCGCTCGAAGGGGCGATGCTCGCTCTCAGCTTCGCCAACCCGGTCGACCTGGCGCGCGTCCTCCTCGTCCTCCGCTTCGACGTCTCGGCGCTCATGGGCTACACGGGAGCGGTCATGCAGCGTATCCTCGGGAGCCCGCTCGGGATCGCGGCGGCGCTCGGCGGGCTGGCGGCGTGGTCGATCATCCCCGGGCTCTTCGCCCTCCGTGCCTTCCGCCGTAGGGACTTCTGAGACACGGGGATCCTCTTCTCCCCGACCGACATACCTGTAGCCATTTTATAGCATTCGCTCCAAGACCGACCGCACGACATCGCCCGACCCGTCTCGGGGCACGCTCGTCTCCACGCTTCCCTCTCCCCAGGAGTAGTCATGCGCCACCTGATGCACCTTGCCGCCATTGCGCTCGTCGCCACCGCCTGCGGCGGTGGTGGTGGTGAGTCCGCCGCCGACTCGTCGGCCGCCGCCGCCTCTACCGAGGCAGCCCCTGCCGCGGCCGCGTCGTTCGATCCGGCGACCATCACGCCGGCGATGCTCGCGCAGGGCGACTCCCTGTTCCATGGCCTCATTGGGGCGACGTCGTGCCAGGCCTGCCACGGGGCCGACGCGGCCCAGGGAACTGTGGCCCCAGTCCTCACCGACGCCGAATGGCTCCACAGCGACGGGAGCTGGGAAGGGATCTACAAGACGGTGCAGGCCGGCGTGTCGCAGCCCAAGAAGTTCACCAGCATGATGCCCCCCGACGGCGGCATCCCGATGACCGAGGAGCACCGACGCGCCGTCACGGCGTACGTGTACAAGCTGTCGCACAAGTAGCCGCCAGCTGCACCACGCGAGGAGGCCCCGGCCATCACCCGGCCGGGGCCTTCGTTCATTGCGCGACGCTCGCTCGTCAATTCACGACGTCAAACAACAAGCTGCAGCACGTCACCCCGCCCTCGGCCTTGGCCAGCTCCGACGCGTTCACGCCCACGACGCGCACCCCGTGGGCGCGCAGCATTGCCTGCGTGCGCGGGAAGGCGGTGGAGTGGATCACCGCCCCGTTGACGAAGACGGCGTTGGCCGCGAAAGGTTCCTCCGGATCGATCGTCAGCGCGTCGTAGCCTTCGAAGTGCGAGGCGTCGACCCAGTGGGGATTGACGAGGATCCAGTCGGGACTCACCTGAGTCACCGCGGTCTTCAGGTGCAACGCGCCGGCCACCGGGACCTCGCGCACCTCGTAGCCGTACGGGGCGACAAGGGTGCGCAGCGCGGCGATCCCCTCGGCGGTGGTGCGGGCGCTGCGCCCCGCGTAGAGCGTCCGCCCCAGGCGCAGCACGTCGCCGCCGTCGAGCGTGGCCGGCGCCTCGATGCGCACTTCGCGCCGGAACGGAGCGAGCGCATCGGCCATCGCGTCCACCTCGGGGCGCCGGCTCGCTGCGCCCGGGCGGGTAAGCACCGCGATCTCGTCGAGGACGAGCGCCGCGTCCTCGACGAAGACCGCATCGGGACACTCCGGCAGCTCGGGAAGGCGCACGACGCGGACGCCGAGCGACTCGAGCGCGTGCTCGTACTCGGCGTGCTGCTGGCGGGCGACGTCCAGAGTGATCGGGGTGCGCGCGACGTGGGTCAGTTCGCACTCCGCGATGGAGCGCGAGACGGCGCGGGTGATGGCAATGATCATGAGCGGGAATGGAGGGCGAGCGACGGTGTGGACGAAGCTACCGCGGCGCGCGTGCCGGGTCCACGGCGAGCGCGTCGGCGAGGGGGACGCGGCGGGGGCGCGCGTCAGGCCGCTACTGCGGACCGATACTTGACAGAATCAAGTATCTACTGGACTTTGTCACGCATCGAGCCTCCCCACCACCGGCCCCCCATGCCAGCTCCCCGCCCCCCTGCCCCCGACCCGCTACAGGCCGCGGTCCGCGAGTTCAACCGGTTCTACACGGCGCGCGTGGGCGCCCTGCGAGAGGGGCTGCTCGACTCCCCGTTCTCGCTCGCCGAATCGCGCGTGCTGTACGAACTGGCGCACCAGGACGCCCCCACCGCCTCCGAACTCGCGCGACAGCTCGGGATGGACGCGGGCTACCTGAGTCGCATCCTGCGTGGCCTGACGCGGCGCGCCCTCGTCGCGCGCCGACGGTCGGAGCGCGACGCCCGGCACACGCACCTGACGCTGACCCGCGCCGGACAGCGGGCCTTCGCCACGCTCGATGCGCGCTCCAACGCCGACGTCGACCGGAGCGTCGCCCATCTCTCGCCCGAGCAGCGCCGCGAACTCGTCCAAGCGATGCAGGGCATTCAGCGTCTCCTCGACCCCGCGCGCATCAACGACGCGCGACGACGCCCCATCCTCATTCGTCCCCCGCAACCGGGCGACCTGGGGTGGGTCGTGCATCGCCACGGGGTCCTCTACGCCCGGGAGTACGGGTGGGACGAGCGCTTCGAGGCCCTTGTCGCACGCATCGTCAGCGACTACGTCGCACACCTCGACCCCACCGGCGATCGGTGCTGGGTCGCCGAACGAGACGGCGAGATCGTCGGCTCGGTCTTCCTCGTGCGAAAGAGCCGAACCATCGGGAAGCTGCGCCTCCTCTATGTCGAACCGACCGCGCGCGGGACCGGGCTCGGACGCCGCCTCGTGCAGGAGTGTATCCGCTCGGCTCGGCAACTCGGCTACCGCAAGCTCATGCTCTGGACCAACAGCGTGCTGGATGCGGCGCGGCACATCTACGAGCAGGAAGGGTTCCGACTGACCGATGAAGAGGCGCACGAGAGCTTCGGCCACGCTCTCGTGGGACAGACCTGGGAGCTGACCCTGTGACTGAGCCCCGCTCCGCCCCCGCAAGCGTCCCTGTGACCGACGCCGCTGGCCCCGGTATCGCCGCCGTCAATCGCGCGCACACCCTCGACGAGTGGCGGGAGGCGCTCCCTGCGATCGTGCATGGGGCCGGCGCGGCGTGGCGCCCCATTCCCATCCGGCTCCACCCCGGGGAAGGGAATGACTTTCGGGCCATCTGCGACCGGCAGGGCCTTCGCCTCCACGATGAGATCACCCGTCAGCTGCACGAACTGGCGCAGGTGCGCCACCCGTCCGTGGGCGAGGAGGCGCCGATCGCCGCGCTCGCCGAGACGATGGTTCGTGAGGCCGGGGATCGCGACGCCGTCGGCACATGGTGGCACTTTCCATGGGATGGGCGCGTGGTGCACCTGCTGGCGGACGACGACTACTTCGCCGTCATCACCAACCGGAACCAGGACAAGCTCACCGCGGGGGAACTCGCTCAGCTGCGCCAGCGGCGCGTGGGAGTCGTCGGGCTCTCCGTCGGGGGAGAGGCCGCGGTCACGGTGGCGCAGGAGCACTTGTGCGGGGAGATCTGGCTCGCCGACTTCGACACGCTCGACCTCTCCAACCTCAATCGTCTCGGTGCCGGCTGCGATGACCTCGGCGTGGCGAAGACGACCATCGTTGCCCGCCGCATCGCGAAGCTGAACCCCTACCTGCGCGTTGGGGCGCTGCACGCTGGGATCACCCCCGACAACGTCGAGCCGTTCGTCCGCGGCGTCGACCTCGTGCTCGAGGAGTGCGACTCGCTCCCCATCAAGGGGCTCGTGCGCCGCGCGGCGCGCGCGCACGGCGTGAACGTCCTGTACGCGGCCGACGAGCGCGGATTCGTGTCCATCGAGCCGTACGCCCTCGACCCCACCTTCCCTCCGTTCCTTGGCGACGACGCCGACGCCCACCGCGCGCGGAGCGACTTCCAATCCGCGCAGGCGTTCTACATCGCCCTCGCCGCGTGGCTCGG
This sequence comes from Gemmatimonadota bacterium, assembly GCA_027346425.1. GTDB lineage: Bacteria > Gemmatimonadota > Gemmatimonadetes > Gemmatimonadales > Gemmatimonadaceae > SCN-70-22. The sequence continues at coordinate 9,761 of DAIESF010000056.1, forward strand.
GGGGTGGGACCAGATCTCGGAGCGGTCGCGCCAGTCGCTGGCCGAGATCGGCACGTCGCTCCGCGGCTACCCGCAACTGGCGAGCGAGGCGCGCTACGCAGCGGGGATTGTCGGCCACATCGTGCGACGGCTGCTGCTCGGCGATCGGATACCGGCGTGGCACGGGCACCTCGACCTCGACGAACAGCTTCCGCGAGAACCGCTGCCGCACCGTCCAGTCGTCACTGGCGCGGGGGGCGCACCGTGAGGATTTTTCGCCCCCTCACTTCTCCTTCCCCGTGGCCGTGCCCAACTCACCCGCGTTCCATGTCCCCCCCCGCTTCCCGCGCGGCTTCCGCTGTGCATCGCGCAACGTCGGCCTCAAGCCCACCGCGCGCGACCTGACGCTCTTCGTCAGCGACGTTGAGGCCAACGCGGCCGCCGTCTTCACCCGCAACCACTTCCCCGGCGCCCCGATCATCCTCGGGCGCGAGACGATCCGCGCGGGACGCCTGCGCGGGATCATCGCCAACAGCAAGTGCAGCAACGTCGCCACCGGTGACGAGGGGGTGCGCCGCGCGCGCCGCATGGCTGCCGCCGCGGCCGCGGAGTTGGGGACGACCGCCGACCGCATCCTCGTGAGTTCCACCGGTGTCATTGGCGTCCCCCTCCCGATCGAGAAGATCGAGACCGGGGTGCGCGGAATGTCGGGCGACCTACAGGACGACCCCTTGTTAGGCGCCGAAGGGATCATGACCACCGACACGCACCCCAAGGCGCTGTCGGTGAGCGTGGGCAACGCGACCATCACCTGGGTGGCCAAGGGGTCGGGGATGATCGAGCCCAACATGGCGACCATGCTCGCCTACATCTTCACCGACGCCGCGTTCGACACCGCGACGCTCGACCGAATGCTGCGCGCCGCGGTGCACGTCTCGTTCAACATGCTCTCGGTCGACACCGACACCAGCACGTCGGACACCTGCGCCATCCTCGCCAACGGTCACGCCGGCGCGGTGAACGAGGACGACTTCCAGGGCGCACTCACCGCCGGGTGCATTCGGATGACGGAGATCCTCGCCCGCGACGGCGAGGGGGCCGAGCATCTTATCCGGGCCACCGTGCGCGGCGGGCGTGACGAGGGTGAAGCGCGCCGGGTGGCCAAGGCGCTCGTCAACTCCCCCCTGGTCAAGACGATGGTGCACGGCGCCGACCCCAACGTGGGGCGCCTCCTCATGGCGGTCGGCAAGTGCTTCGACGTCCCGGTGATCGCCGACCGCACCGACGCCTTGATCAACGGCTTCCCCGTGGTGAAGGGAGGAATGCGCCTCGACTTCGACGACGCCACCGTGCGCGCCACGCTGTCACGCGAAGTCGTCGATCTCGTCGTCGACCTCGGGACGGGAGCGGCAAGCGCCGTCGCCTACGGCTGCGACCTCACGAAGGGGTATGTGGAGGAGAATGCGGCGTATTATTCATCGTAAGAGCAGAAGACGAGAGGACGAGAAGACGAGAACAAAAAAAACCCCCGGGATTGCTCCCGGGGGCAACTCACATCCAGCGACCCTAGCACGAAGGCGAACGGGTATGAATGTGAGTGAAGAGATATTCGATCGGGTGCAGAACCCGTAGATGGCAATCTATAGCGTGACACAGCTGTTTCGCTGTGATGCGAGTCGCAGCACTGCTGCACACCTGCATCGGCGAACCGCGCCCGCAGTGTCACTCGAGCCGCCATTCATGCACAAGACGGCCGAGCTCGGCTGGACGTAACTTTCCCAATATCCTCGCCCACGCCACACCGGAGGTCCCCATTCCCACCCCGCACACAGGCGTCGCCGTCATCGGCGCCGGTATCCTGGGCACGCGGCACGCCCGCGTGTACGACGAACTCACCGACGCCCGGCTCGTCGCCGTCGTCGACCACGACACCGCCCGCGCTGCCTCGGTCGCCGAGCCGCGCAAGGCGCGCGCATTCGGCAGCACCGCCGAGATGCTTGCCGCGGTTGGACCTGCCGGCACCGGCGAGGTCACCGCGGTCAGCGTCGCCACCCCCGACCACGCACACCTGGAACCGGTCGCTGCCTGCCTCCGCGCGGGGGTCGATGTCTTCGTGGAGAAGCCGCTGGCGATGGCCCTCGACGAGGCCAAGGAGATGATCGCCCTCGCCAGGGTGAAGTCGCGCGTCCTGATGGTGAACTACAGCCAGCGCTGGCTCGCCGAGCACCGGCGTATCGAGGCACTCCTCACCGAGGGGAGCCTTGGCACCCCCGCCTTCGTCGAGTCGCACCGCTGGGACGCGGCGTGGGTCCCCGAGCGGATGATCGGATCATGGAGCGACAAGACGACGCCGATTCACTTCATGTCGAGCCACGACATCGACCTCATCATCCACTGGCTGCGCGACCGCGTGGAGACGGTGACGGCGGTGGCGCACTACGGTGCGCTCGACGCCGAGCGATCGCTCCCGGGGCGCGTCGACGGCTACATCGCCACGCTCCGCTTCTCCGGCGGCACCGTGGCCTCGCTCCACTCGTCGTGGATCCTTCCCGACACCTTCCCCCTCGCCGCCGACTCGTACCTCGAGGTACTCGGCGCCAGCGGCGCGATATTCCTGGGCGGGAGCACGCGCGAGCTCAAGCTGTACACTCCCGGCCATAGCGAAAAGATCACCTTCGCCGGGCCGGCGACAGCGACAGAGGTGAACGGGCGCATCGAAGGGGCGTTTACCGACTCGGTGCGCGACTTCCTGGGCGCGGTGCGCACGCGCGAGCTCGACCGCGCCGCCTCGGCGGCGCGCACGCTGCACGTGGTCGAGGTGCAGGACGCCATCATGCGCGCGGCCGCCTCGGGCGAGGTGATCAGGATCGGCGTCAGCGGCACCCCCTGACGCGGAGAAGTGTCACCGTCAGAAGTACGGGCGCGGCGTCGCACACGGCAGCGACGCCGCGCCCACTCAATCATGCCTAACGCGAACCGGGGCGCGGGGTGATTGTCGCCAGCAGCAAGAGTTCCTCGCCCTCGGCACGCATCGCGTGCAACTCGTTGGGAGCGTACACCACCACGTCTCCCGCCACGCAGGGACGATCGACCGGGGCTTCGCCATCCTCACCGGTGAGGATCCCCGCCCCGTCGAGTACGGTGAGCATGACGGTGGAGGAGTTGCGATGCGGCGCCACCGCCTGCCCGGGCGCGAG